>NZ_JACAEU010000116.1:0-32986 GCF_013388695.1 Fischerella sp. | reverse complement strand
ATTTACAATTCACGGGTATGTAGAGACGTAGCATTGCTACGTCTCTACAATGATTTGGCATCGAACTACAAAAATGTATGCACACATAATTCATGACCAAATTCAGCAACGCCCAAATTTTTAAGGAAATATGTTACAGCTTACCTATTACTTTTATTCACTGAAATTGCCTATCACCTTGAATCCTGCCCAATAGTAAGGATGATTGTAAACTTTTTTATCTGCTGGCATTTGACTACTTCTATACATCTCTGTTGCTAAATGCGCTTTAATTCTTAGTCCTTCTTGAGGCAATTGATTGAGTAAATCCTTATACCATTTTGTCAATTCATCAGCAGTTAATTCTTTGAGCCATGCTATTGCTTCTGCTAGGGCGGTAGTTACTGATTGATTGAGTTTAATTCTTCGATAAAACTCTATCATTAGCAAGGTACTAGCAGCTGATTCTACAGTCCACAGGCTGCTTACTATATGAGGAATTCCCAGAGTGAGCAAACCACTGACTAAACCCACATACTCAGTGGAGAGAGTTTGGGGAGAAGTTACAGCAGTTTCACCACCTGAAATGGTAATTAGTTTGTAACTTAGCAGCGAATTTGCCCAAATTTCTGCCAGAGTGATTTTCTCTTCATTTGTTAATACTAATTCTGATTTATCTGGCTGACTCAAATTGTCAGTTAACTGCCCGATAAAATGAAAGATATTGTAATCATTAAATAGAGCATTTTCTACTTGCTGTTTAGCAACTTGAGATTCTTGGATGCGTTGAGAATTATCGAACATTTGGCTAATAACTTCCGCTTCAATTTTGGCAAACTTCAGTTTGGGATAGCCTGAAATGTTGGGTTGTTCGACACTCAACAGAAGCTTTTCGTCTATCTTTTCTATAGATTCTGATTTCAGAGATAATCCAATTCGAGCGCTTGGTAGGTAGGTGATGGTGAAATTATCTGCTTTTGGCAATTCTTTTTCATAGGAATAACACAAGTGGAAAAGGGCATGAAGAGGAAATCTGTGCAAGTCGCGGTGGGGAATTAAAATCAGGTGGGTGATGTCTTCGAGTTCCTGTATTACCGCAGAGATGTTAAGGATATTCTGGAGTTGCAGAAGCCTTTGTTCCATGTCCAAGTGCCAGGAATGCTTACTTTTGTTTTGTTCGTCTTCTGTGAAGCTGCGATATTCCTGGTATTGTTGATTCCATTGTTCTACCCAATCTTCAAATTCAATTAAGCGTGCTACTGCTTCCGGTACAGGCAATTCATCAATTGAGGCAAAATTGAGTACGGGTGTAAAGATGGGGATTGGTTCTGGGGATTTGTACTTAATCACAAAAGTGCGGAGAGTGCAAGGGCTGATATGCCAGTAAACTATTGCGGTTGTGGGATTGAGTAGTTGGTGAACTTCAGTGTAGCTGGGTGAGACAATTTCATCTTTCCAACCATAAAGTAGCCAAGTTAAACAGGCATTTTTACCGTATTCGGCAATTTCCCAGCCTTGTGCCAATTCTCCGCACTGCATATCTATATCAACTGCTAACTGTCTCAAGCCTGCAAATTTTAAAGCCAGTTGTTTTTTACTTTCATCACTGCGAGTGGTTTCATTTAACAAGCTTTCCAATAAATAGGCGGCGTGTTGCTGGTAATGTTGTGCTTGTGCTGTTTCTCCCAAAACCACAAACGTTTTGATCAGATTTTGCAGAACTTCCAGATGCAACAAAGGAAATGCTTCTGCTGTTAGGGTTACAAGCGCTTGTTCATATGCAGTTGCAGCTTGCAGCCAATGATGACGGGGTGTAGGATGTCTTTTACCTCGATCGTAATAAGCATTACCAATCGCTATATGCAATCTGCCCCAACCTTCTGGGTGGGTGTATTGGCTAATATATTTCAACCCTTCCTGATAACTTGCCAATTTACCAAGATCGCCGCGCTCG
The DNA here is from genome assembly GCF_013388695.1 of Fischerella sp. Lineage (NCBI taxonomy): Bacteria > Bacillati > Cyanobacteriota > Cyanophyceae > Nostocales > Hapalosiphonaceae > Fischerella > Fischerella sp. Next base: position 31,053 of record NZ_JACAEU010000116.1, on the reverse strand, counting down.
TTCAGGGCGTGATTGCTGGCAGCTATAGCACTGGACATACTCATCTGCCATTCAGATGCAATTGCATTTCCAGCAGCATTACCTCTACCTAGCCAAGCTTCCCAGTAGTCTGGTTTAATTTGCAAAGCGCTATCGTAGGAGGCGATCGCTTCTTCAAATCGTCCTAAATAAAACTGTGCTACACCTCGGTTATACCAAGCTAGGTAGAAATCAGGATTAATTTCTATCGCTTTGTCATAAGAGGCGAGTGCTTCTTCCCGACGTCCTAAATTGTCTAACGCCACACCCCGGTTGAACCAGGTTAAATAGAAATTGCGATCGATCGCGATCGCTTTGTCCCAAGAGGCGATCGCATTTTCCCATTGTCCCAAATTCGCCAGCAGTACACCCCGGTCAATCCAAACTTCGTGGAAATCGGGTTTAATTTGGGTGGCGCGATCATAAGCTGCGATCGCATCTTCCTTGTTGCCTAATTTCTCTGTTGCACCTGCTAAAGCATACCAAGCTTCATAACATTCAGGGTTAATTTCGATGGCTTGACGGTAATTGGCGATCGCTTCTTCCCAACTACCTAGATGAAATTGCGTTACTCCCCGCCTATACCAAGCTAAATCAAACTCGGGATTAAATTCGAGGGCTTGGTCATAGGAGGCGATCGCATCATGATTTTGCCCACCTTCAGCCAGCGCTATTCCTCGCAGATACCAATTTTCTGGATCGTGGGGTTGCAATTCCAGTGAGGCGTCGAAACAGGAAACAGCTTCGACCCAATCACCGAGCTTCAACTGCATCAAACCTCGTCCAGACCAAGCTTCGTGGTAGTCACCTTTCAATTTTAAAGTGGCATCAAACGAGGCGATCGCTTCGGCAAAATTTCCTAATTCACCCAGTGCCGCGCCTCTATTGTACCATCCTTTATAAAAGTCGGGTTTAATCTCAATGGCTCGATCGTAAGAGGCGATCGCCTCGGTAAAATTTCCTAAATAAAAGAGTGTCAAACCCCGATTAAACCAATACTCATAAGCATCAGGACGCATTTCTATTGCTTTGTTATAAGATATGAGCGCTCCTGATAAATCACCAATCTTAGCTTGTTGCAGACCTTGGTAAAACCAATCTTCTGGTTGGGTACTATTGACATTCGATTGATTGCTCAGTGCCTCAATAATGTCATGCGGATCGGTGGTTTGAATCCCTAGCCCAACAGCTATTTGCTGCACTAGATTAGTACTCTGTTCTAACCTCACCAATAAATCATCTAGTGTGGTTTCTGTAACTGGTGGGGAATTTGTCCAAGGCTCATCTAATGTTGTTGTTGGCAAACTTTCTTTTACCCAAGCATATTCTTTCTCTTGCCAAGGATCAATAAAGTTTGTAGGAGTAGTGGCAGTATTTTCCTTTACTGCTTCTAAGGGGGTAATGAAACTTGTAGGTGCGATCGCTAAAGTATTCTCCTTTACATTCTCTGAGTAAGGAATAAAACTTTTAGATGTTTTACTTACTACAATTTCTTCTTCAGCTTCCCATAACAGTTCACCTAGATTACGTATCAAATCTATCCCAGGAGTATCAGATAGGGATGATGCAGTCATTTTCCCATCCTGGTCTGAATTTTCTGAGTTCCATTCCTGAAAGTTTTGCTGTGATTCTGTTTTTGGGGGAGGAACAGTAATCGGTACAGGTGCTGGAGTTTCAAAGGCTTCTGCGTCAGTTTCCCAATATTCTTCGCCTAAGTTCCGCGTTAAAAGTCGTATGCCAATATCATAAGCAAGCTCTCCAATTGTGCCGATCTCCAACTCACCCAGTTGCATCATCCTCTCTGCCAAGTGATTATTTGGTGCGGGTGAAGTCAGCAATCGTTCGCCAAAGTCCAAAAGCCATTCGATCCAACGCTCAACACTAATACGATGTTCCATCCGTTGTAAATACTTGATTGCCCAGTGTTGCCCTCGCGCCTGATATACGCCTTCCAGCAGCTGGGTAAACAAAAATTCCAAATCCGCGTTCGTCAACTCAGGTGGCTGCTGTACCACCCGATCACCTGCCACAGCCTCCTGAGAAGCAGTCTGCTTCCCGTCAAAGGGGAATTTCCAAAACCTTTTCAGCCACTGTAAAAGCCACTTGAGCATTTGGGGAACTCTTGGATGTTTTTCATATAGATTTTAGCGATCGATGTCTTAAAAAAATCATCGCTTACGTAAAAACCGATATAATCTTTACAGAGAAAATTGGTAATCTTTACAATTACAATTTGCGTAAATTATATTAGACTACAGGTCTAAAATTTATAACTATTATCTCAGTGATGGTCAAGTGTATAACATACATAATTGCCAATGCAAGTTTTACCAACCCAGGTTTTCACAAGATTGGCATTCATAATTTGTAAAATATCTTCATAGCGATCGCCAGCACAGACAAAATGTGCGATCGCTTTTTGCTTTAGTTCAAAATTTTTGTTTCTAAAATCTTAGAAGACCTTGCTGTTGCGAGTTTAAAGATAAGCGATGTCTAATAATATTGAAGCGGCGATATGAATAGCACTTAGAACAACATTTGCATAAGTTCGCGCACGAAATTCCGCGGTTTGCAGACTAATGAGGTACAAATTTCAATCAGTCAAACTCTTGTGGAGTGGGCGTCCTCGCCCGCCCGTGTGTATCTCATTAAAACCAGAATCGCTATATACCATTTTGGATTTTAGATTTTGGATTGGGAATTATTGTCTCTGTCGGGGTTCTGTCAATCCATCTGTCGCAATCATTTCTTAAATTGGTATTTTACCTTGTAAAGACCATTAATTCTTAAAATATTCAACTGCGCTCGCAAGGAGCGCAGCACATTACCCTTGCTCTGTGGTTGATTGATTAGCAGCATGAAATTGATCGATCAATCCTTGGATAATCAATTGCGGATCGTCTGTTTCAATTCCCAGTTGCTGGGCAACGAGCTGGCGTAAATTCTCATCTTGCTGCATCAGCACAAGCAACTCATCCAGAGTGATAGTTTGATATTCACCTTCTGGAAGATTTTGCACGCCTTCTGCATCTTGAGAATTTTGGCTAGACTGAAAAGCTTCTAAGTTGCCTTGTTCTGAAGGAAAGGTATTTTGTTGGAAAGTTGCAAAGTTTGTTGCTTGAGCATCTGGGCCTGCATAATCCCATATTGGCTCTCCCTGGTTGCGCCTCAACAGCTGCATTCCAATATCATAGGCAACGTCTCCCACTTCCCCGATTTCTAACTCACCTAGCTGCACCATGCGAGAAGCTAATTCGTTGTTGGGTGTAGGTGATGCTAACAACCTTTCACCAAAGCGCTGCAACCACTCCACCCACCGTTGTTTAGGGACACGATCCTCAATGTTGCGTAGCCACTTGATCGCCCATTGTTGTCCTCGTGCCTGATATACTCCTTCTAACAGTTCAGTAAAAAGAAATTCTAGATCGGTATCATTTAGGGGTGGAGGCGGTGATTTTTGAATATCGCCTCCAACTACTGGAGCCTGTTTTGTGCCAAACAAGCGTTGAAAAAAACTTTTTAGCCATTGAATGAGCCGTTTGAGCATCTCCCTCCGGCACCCTTGAGCTTTGTTTACCCTAAGATTGTAGCGAGGTCTACGACAAGCTGCTACGCGCATATACACAGCACTTTTAAACTCTCTTTAATTAAAGAAAATCTATTAAAATCTACAGATGCCAAATTTATTATCCTTATAAACAATAAACAGAAAAAAATCTACAAGCTATGCTCTTACGTGTTACATCCTTACTCAATCAAGTTAGAAGCCTAGATTGATAATGATTAGAAGCTTCCTTATCTAAGGAGCGTATGGTACACTAGTACTAATTATCAGCGCTGAAATATTGTATTTTTATTCAACAAAACAGCAGCATATCCTCAGGCACAAGCTTGAGAAATGTTATTGGCCACATAATCCTCTTGCTTACTTTCAGGACGCATGGTAGCAAGAGCAGTAACTTAAAATGGTTTAGTCCCGAACTCGATTGGGTGCTACCCCCAAACCTAAAAAGGCATTGAAATCCATGTCTTACGAACCGCTGCACCATAAGTACCGCCCAAGGAGTTTTGCCCAACTGGTGGGACAAGAGGCGATCGCCACCACTCTCACTAACGCTATCCGCGCCGCCAAAATCGCGCCAGCCTATTTATTCACAGGCCCCAGAGGTACGGGAAAAACCTCTAGCGCCCGAATACTTGCTAAATCGCTCAACTGTCTGAAAACTGACATTCCCACTCCTGAACCCTGCGATGTGTGCGATGTTTGTCAGGGAATTACTAAGGGCTACTCTTTAGACGTTATTGAAATCGACGCCGCTAGCAATACGGGTGTGGACAATATCAGGGAAATTATAGAAAGGGCGCAATTCGCGCCTGTTCAGTGTCGCTACAAAGTTTATGTGGTCGATGAATGCCATATGCTCAGTACCGCAGCGTTCAATGCGCTACTGAAGACCCTCGAAGAACCACCTAAGCACGTTGTTTTTGTCTTGGCAACAACCGACCCGCAGCGGGTGCTACCAACAATTATTTCCCGCTGTCAGCGATTCGACTTCCGCAGGATACCTTTAGAAGCGATGGTACAGCATTTGAGTGATATCGCTTCCAAAGAAAATATCAATATCACTCCTGAAGCCGTTACTCTGGTAGCTCAAATCGCTCAGGGAGGATTGCGAGATGCGGAAAGTTTGCTCGACCAATTGAGTTTATTGTCTGGAGAAATTACGCCAGACCGAGTTTGGGATTTAGTGGGTTCGGTGAGCGAACGGGACTTGTTGACACTATTAAGTGCGATCGCCACCAACAATCCAGAAGCAGTTCTTGACTGCACTCGCAAAATCCTAGATCGGGGAAGGGAACCTCTAATTATTCTCCAGAATCTTGCTGCTTTCTACCGCGATTTACTCATTGCCAAAACCGCACCTAGCCGTCAAGATTTGGTGGCTTGTACTCTCCAAACCTGGAAAGCACTAATTGATTTAGCCCAACAGTTGGATATCAGTACAATTTTGCTAGGACAACAGCACCTGCGAACAACAGAGGTGCAGCTGAAGAACACCACCCAGCCGCGTTTGTGGTTAGAAGTCACATTGCTGGGATTGTTGCCCTCAGCAAATATTAGCAGTCAATCATCTGCAACGAACCGCTCAACACCTGCGGTTTCACCAACCCCTCGTATCCCATCCTCTCCAGTCTCCAATGGTACAGGAACACAAAAACATGTAGACACGGAGACATCGGGACACAAAGACGCGGAGAAATTTTCTATCTCCACATCTCCTCCAACTCCAGAACTTTCACTAAAACAAGGCGAAGCCCCACAAAACACCGCCTCCTCTACTCCTCCAAATTCTCCCACTCCCGCCACTTCCCCACTCTCCCACTCTCCCTCTCCTGAACCAGAGAAACCAGATTCTTCTGCCCAAGAGTCACTAGAAGTAACTTGGCAGCGGGTTGTTGAATTTTTGCCAATACCTGCAAAGGCTCTGTTGAACCAACACGGGCGTTTGTTAAGTATAAACGATGGTGTTGCTGTTGTAGGTATTCCACCAAAGTTGATTAAACTTGCTCAAGGCAAATTAGCGGATGTAGAAGCTGCTTTTGTAAAGGTTTACCAACAAAAATATAAAGTGAGCTTGGTTCCCAATCAGCAAAAGGCTGTTCCTGCTAATGAGAGTAAAGAAGTTCCTAAAAACGTTACTCCTAGTGCTCATCAACCGCCTGCACCTACCTACAGCAAGCAACAAGCACTTGCTGCTGAAACTCATCAACCAGTTCAAACGGCAACTGCAAAAACCGAGTCAGTAACAAATACTGCTGGGGTGCAAACATTGCCTCCACCACAACCAACCGTACCTCCAGCTGATTGGGAAACTGATGAAGCAGCGATCGCTGCTCAACGTCTGGCACAATTTTTCGACGGAGAAGTTATTCACTTTGCGGATGACGCGGCAGAAATTACCAACTCTACCACTTCATCAGAGTGGGAAAATGAAGTAGAAGTAGATGATTAGGGATTGTTGGTAGTTAGTGGTTAGTAGTTAGTGGTTAATAATTGTTATTTTTCTTTCCCATTACCTACTAACCACTATCCACTATCCACTAACTAATTTTTACTTCCTGTATGCACAGTTTTCACCCATTTCAACCGTTTAGGACGTACCGACATCCGGGCGGTGGTGCTGCTGATTACTACTAACCAGTGGAGCATATACAGAGTGCCACGCAAGGTTTGCAGCAGGAGAACAAAATAACTAGAAAGATTTAATCCTTTTTGTTTTCTGATCCGTGCCAAACCAGCGAACATTCCTGCCATTGACATTGTCACGGTCAAACCAGTCATTGGACTTAAGATGGGTGGACGATGCCGGGCGATCGCCATCAATAAATCTGGTACTGCTGCTGTCGGCAATATATACTGGATCAGCATAAAAACTAGCAGATCCCAGGTTTTGCGGGTTCCCATGCGGTTTTTGAGAATTAGATCCCAGTAATCTAAATACCGCTGATATCCCCCTTCTGCCCAACGGTTGCGCTGATGCCAAAGTGCGATCGCACTTGTGACACCTTCTTCCTCTACTGCTGGAAAGAATACGCAGTCTATATCCCAGTTGTCTAGGTGTAAGCGCAATGTCAGATCCAAATCGTCGGTGATGGTTTCTTCATTCCACCCGCCGCAACTCACAATTGCTTGTCGTCGCACAAATTGACCGTTACCGCGCAGTTCGCCAATTCCACCGACAGCAATCCGTCCCTGTTGTATAAAGGCATCGACTGCCATTTCTGCCATCTGGCCCTTTGTCCAAAAATTTTCTTTGGCGTTGGCGATCGCTTTTCGCACTTGCACCGCCCCCACTTTTTTGCGTTCAAACAAGGGTATGACTCGTAACAGCATGTCTGGTGACACCTGGGCATCTGCATCAAACACCGCCAAAATTTCTCCTTTTGTGAGTGGCAGAACCTGATTTAATGCTCCAGACTTGCCTCCACCATCTCCCGGTGAACGGTACAAGATCTTTAGTTGGTCATATTCTTGGGCTAGTTCTGCTAACAACTGCGGTGTTCTATCGCTACTGTTATCATCAATAATCCAGACATCGTATTTTTCTTCTGGATACTCTAGGCTGCAAAGGTTTTTGACAAGTTTGCCAATGACTGCTTCCTCGTTTTTGGCAGCCACTAACACAGAGACATGGGGAAAATCACCCTGCATTTGCTCATGAGTGCGGCGGGGTCTAGCAAACACCAGCATAAGGACGTGAAGCCCAATAATACTGGTCAGTCCTAGTACGAACAAAGAACCCCAAGAAACCAAATGCAGGGCGATCGTGCCACTCCAGACCATTGTCAAAACTAGAGCGGCTTTGCGTCTGCGACCTTGAAACCGGGATGGAAGAGACACAGAAGGCAATATCTCTTCCTCTAACTCTTCTTGCACCGATAGGTCAGCAAGTAGAGAATCGAGCGGATCAAGCTCGTTGTAAGAATCGTTTTCGGGCCAGAAATTCGCTGGCATAGGTTACTTGATTCAACCACCAGTATTTGTCTACACCCATAAAGAAACTGGGTATCAGGTAACACCAAACTGTGCAACCTTCACACACTTTCAGCTTACCTTGAGATTGGCGGTATTTTTCCACCTCTTCCGACTCGCGATAAAGTTCGTAGAGTCGTCCCTGAATGGGAATTCCGGTTTGGGCAAAGTGGTAACAAGGTAGCAACAGTTCGTCGTTAGGAGAAATTGCAATGACTGCATCTACCGCCTTACAGCGGGGATTTTTAGTGTCATTGCCCCCAGCTTCGATAAAAGCAAGTGCAGCCCTATTGTACCCGACATTTTTATATTTCTTTGCAGCAGCTTCTATAGCTGCCACCATTTCTGGGGTGGGATTTTTATTTGAGTTGTAGTGTTCGTGGGCAGTGAAAGCGGGGTTAAGCCAGACGCGCACGCCCAAATTTTTACCCAACTCACCCACTTCATCAATACGTTCGTAATTTTGAGCAGTGACGGTATGGTTGAGTACCGGGAATTCTCCCAGTGACTTAGCGATTTTTACAGACTCGACCAAATTGTCAAAAATTTTCACTCCCCGAGAATGATCGTGAGTTTCTGCATCTGCTCCATCCAAGGAGAAATTCAAAAAGTCTACCAACCCCTGAATTTCTTTTGCTTTCTGCGGATACAGAATTGTATTTGTGGTCATGCTGGTATAAAAACCTTGGCGTTTTGCCTCAGTATAAATCTGCCCTACATCATTTCGCAGTAGCGGTTCACCACCCGTAAAGTCTACATACTTAACTCCCAGGCGGCGTAAATCTTTCAAATTATGCTTAATTGTCTCAAAATCAGCTTCTTTTCCAGGCTCTAAAGCCCAAATGTTACAAAAATGACAGCGGGCATTACAGCGGTAGGTCAAATAGTAGTTTGCAACCAGTGGAGCCATAAAATCTTACGGTTTTCCAAGTGTTTTAGAGCTTTTGAATAGCTTACTACACGCTTGCTACATAGTTTGATGGTTCTTGGAGTATTGAGAGCAAATTAGGTATTTTTTGCCACAAAATTGCTGCTCGCTAAGCTAATACCATCTAGGACATTTTCTCATGCAATGATTCTAGTTCAGTTCTGGGTATCATAGTAAATGCCTGTTGATTGACAATTAATAGGTTTGGTGGTTATCTGGCTGGTAACTTGGTAGCCACCATTTTTAATAATTATAGGTATACCCATAATTAGTCAATATTTTTGTATTGTTTTTAAACTTAAAAATGCCCAAAAAAAGAGGTAATCCAAAAATTACAGAACATGGAATACCAGCTAAAGAAAATCCTATGAGAAAAACTTTGTGTATTAAAGTAACAGAATTAATGTTTGAAAAAATAAAATCAATTGACAATTATTCAGAGTTCTGTAGACAAGCACTTCAGGAAGCACTGGATAGACTAGAGCAGTCACAATCATAATGCTATGCGATCGCAAAAACCGCGCATAACATTGCGGATAGACGAAATGATATGAAAAATCTAAAGACAATTTTTGGGAATACTATGAAAAGTCACTAAATATCCTTAGTTGTCAAACTACTAGAGGAGTAGTAAGTATGTCTTTTGAACAACTCCAACCGGCTACTCAGCAGCAAGCCAATGTCTACTTGCCATATATTCAGGGCAGCAAACGCAATTTCTTGCCTTATGCCATCAGTCTCTACCATAAAGGCGTTTTGGAAGGACAGCGCAAAATAGAAGGCAGTGAGAATATTCCTTTTGCCGCCACGTGGAATATTGCCACACTGCCTTCAGACTTAACGCGTTGTCGAGTTCAGTTTGAAGGTAATGCGGAGTTAAGTTATGAAGTGACGATCGCCAGCTTCGAGTTTATAAATTTTTTGATTGAAATGATGGAGAATTATAAGCGCTATCGGCTCACTGATTTTTCTCAGACCTTTTATCGCAAACTGTTGCGCATAGATGAATGATTTAGACCCTTACCCCTTGCACCTAGATTCACTAACAACTCCTACAGCTGTCCTGTGCAGCAATCCAATCGCATTGGTTGCCCTAAAATTAGGAAACACCAAGCATAAGATTGTACTGACGTTTTGAAATTAGGAGTGCATGTGTGCCAAAACCTGCTAAATATTTGCTAATTGGTTCTACGGAGGCTTACAGCGGTAAATCTGCAACTGTTCTGGGTTTGTCTCATCTGCTACAGCAAAAAGGACTAGATATTGCTTATGGCAAACCACTAGGTACGTGTTTGAATGAATCTAGTGGAAACGTAGTAGAGGAAGACGTGCAGTTTATTGCAGCCAACCTCAACCTGGTGGAGAATCGTCTTGTACCGACAATAGTGGCTTTAAATGAAGTCACGCTACAACAACGCCTGCGCGGTGAAGACAAAACAGATTATCGGCAATCTCTTGCACAGCAATATTTACAAGCTGCGGTTGGCAATTTGGTTCTGCTGGAGGGGCCAGGTAATTTGGAAGAAGGTAGTTTGTTTAACTTGTCTTTACCGCAAGTAGCTGAATTAGTTGATGCTGGTGTGCTGCTAGTAACCCGCTATCGATCGCTGCTTTCGGTTGAGGCGCTATTGTCTGCCAAGCAGCGGTTAGGAAAACGTTTGATTGGTGTTGTCATCAATGATGTTCCTGTGGAGCAAATACAAATCGTCGATACTACTATTCGTCCATGTTTGGAACAGCAGGGTATTGCCGTGCTGGGAACATTGCCAAAAAGTGACTTGCTACGCAGTGTCAGCGTTCGCGAATTAGTACATCAGTTAAAAGCAGAAGTTCTTTGTCGCAGCGATCGCCTGGATTTGATGGTAGAAAGTTTGGCAATTGGGGCAATGAATGTCAACGCTGCTGTCAAATATTTTCGTAAAGGTCGGAATATGGCAGTAGTGACAGGGGGCGATCGCATCGAAATTCAGCAAGCAGCTTTGGAAACTTCCACCCAATGTCTGATCCTGACTGGACAATTACCACCACCTGAGTTTATCAAGAGCCGCGCTGAAGAGCTAGAGATCCCCATTTTGTCGGTAGATTTAGATACACTCACTACTGTGGAAATTGTTGACCGGACTTTTGGTCAAGTACGCGTCCACGAACCGATTAAAGTCCAATGCATTCGCAATTTGATGGCTGAACATTTTGATATCGAGCGTTTGCTCAGCCTCTTGGATTTAAGTCCAGCAGCAGCCTTACCATAAACAAGATTTTTAACAACTTTGATTGTGTGATGAAATATGGAAGGCACAGGCACGGCATTGCCGTGCCTTGATCAACCAAGGAATTGCTAATACTCATAGAAAACTCAACTTCCTATTTGGGCATTCGCATCTAAATCCTTGGCTGAGCAATCTGTTTGGACATTTGTGCTGGCGAAGGGTGATTAACTTTCGACATTCTTCCTTCTGTTACAATCTTTCGGTGAGCTTCTCTCAAATCGGGAAGTTCAGCTGTTTCTTGATGCCAATGAACAAAGGAAGCTTCATCGCACCATTCCAAAAGTTTCGGCATTGCACGACGATGTGCACCTGCGGTCATAAATGCGCGCATTGCGGCTTCACTCTCCCAAGCGGTTAGCGTCCAGAAGGCTAAATTAGCATCTCGTACTAATCGAGTTTTGAGATTACCGGAGGCTCGTTTCGCTTGCAGCACGCTTAAAAGACTTTCCCAAAGAAAAGATGGCAGGTAGCGGACGGAGCGCAGACGTAAACGTGTTACAGAAATTAGTGCCATGTTGTTGTGTCCTCTAATTGTTTCATCTGCTTGCTTTATGCAATTAATTTAATATGCAATTAGTTGCTTATATCTATAGCATATTCAAAAAGTTGCATAATAAAAATAAAATATTCTTATGGCTTTAGCACATGCGATCTTGGCTTCTCTGATCGATCACCCTTGTAGTGGTTATGACTTAGCCAAGCAATTTGACGGCTCTGTTGGCTTTTTCTGGCAGTCAACTCACCAGCAGATTTACCGTGAATTGTCCAAACTGGAAACTCAAGGTTGGATAACTTCCGAAACAATTTCGCAAGAAGGACGTCCTGACAAGAAGCTCTATAGCGTCACAGAATTGGGCAAACAGCGGTTGAAAGAATGGATAGCACAACCGTGTGAACCCACACCAATCAAGGACGATTTGTTGGTGAAAATTTTTGGTGGTTATGTTGCATCTCAAGAGACTATCTTGGAAGAGCTAGAGCGTCACCGCCAAGCACATCTAGAAAGATTGTCTACATATAAAGCTTTAGAGAGGCAATACTTTCAAAATTTTCAGGAACTCTCAGAACCAGCCAAGTTTCATTACCTGACTCTTCTCAAAGGAATCGGTTATGAAACACACTGGCTTGCTTGGTGCGATCAAGCAATTAAACTACTCAAATCAACAGTCTAGAAATTGTAGTGATATCTAACTCAAAGCAGCTTTGCGTTTTGTCTTTGTCTGTTAAAATAACTAGGTTGTTTTATCTGATTCCGTCCATCTTTGAGTCAGTCAATAGACCTTATCAACCTTGATACATTAGCGCAAGAACTGGCGACCATCCAGCAAACAGGTTCTAAACGAATCGCCTTGCTGGGTTCCCGTCATGTACCAATTACACATCAAAATTTGATTGAGATGATGACCTATGCCCTAGTTTTATCGGGCAACCAGATCATCACCTCCGGTGCTACGGGTACAAATTCAGCTGCAATTAAGGGAGCAATGCGGGCCGATCCCAACCTGTTAACTGTGATTCTGCCCCAGAGTCTGGAACGCCAGCCATACGAATCTCGCCAGCAACTAGAACAGGTTATGCATCTGGTGGAAAATCCTAGTAACGATCATATGTCTCTCGCTGAAGCTAGTTACCTGTGCAATAAAGAGATTGTCTCTCGTTGTCAGCAACTGATCTGCTTCGCGTTTCACGACAGTGGTACCCTGCTGCAAACTTGTAAAGAAGCAGAAGAACAAAGAAAAGTGGTAACGCTTTTCTACTTTGATTAGTCATTAGTCATATGCAAGCAGTACATAACTCCATCAGTAACAAGGAGTAGATGTTGTCAGCAGTAAGACAAATGACTATTGAGTAATGACTAGGCATAGACACTACGGACACATTGCGAGTAAGGGAAACTGACCTTGCTGCGATTTTTCCTGGGTTTTTGCAGCTGCTAGTAGGGTAGCTGCTTTGCGACTACGCCAAAACATCAAAAACCCAAGATTGTGACGATTATTCATGTTGATGCAATTATTGCCATTTCCCGTTTCCGTGATTTTTTTATACGCGATCGCTGCTGCGGCTGTACTAATTTACCTGCCTTTTCTGGTAGTGAGTTATGCCCGTGCGCGTGTAGGGTATGATATGTCTGCTCCCCGTGCCATGTTTGATAAACTACCACCCTACGCCCAGCGAGCAACCTGGGCACACCAGAACTCTTTTGAGACATTTATGGTATTTGCCACCGCAGCCTTAATGGCATACCTCACCAACGTGGATTCTACAATAGCGGTAGGAGCAGCTATCGTCTTTGTCATAGCGCGATCGCTGTATTCAATTTTTTATATTTTAAATATCCCTCTTTTGCGATCTCTCATGTTTGGTATTGGCTCTTTTAGCACTGCTACTCTTTTTGTCCTAAGCATAATCAAAGCAAATAATAGTTAATGGTTAGTGGTTAGTGGTTAGTGGTGAGCGATCAATAATCAATAACTAAATTAATAACAACTGACAAGCAACTACTACCTACTAACTACCAACTACTAACTACTAACTACCAACTACTAACTACTAACTACCAACCACCAACTACTAACTACTAACTACCAACCACCAACTACTAACTACTACCTACTAACCACCAACCAATAACTACAAACTACTTTACCTATGGCTTCTACATATTCTTTTGACGTTGTTAGCGATTTTGATAGACAAGAATTAGTTAACGCTGTTGACCAAACTGCGCGAGAAATTAAAAGCCGTTACGACCTCAAGGATACTCAAACTACAGTAGAGTTAGGTGAACAAAGTATTGTCATTAGCACCGATAGTGAGTTCACCTTAGAGTCTGTACATAATGTACTGCGGGAAAAAGCCGCTAAGCGCAATCTCTCGCAGAAAATTTTTGATTTTGGCAAAGTTGAATCAGCCAGTGGGAACCGTGTTCGCCAAGAAATCAAACTAAAAAAAGGCATCAATCAGGAACAAGCCAAGCAAATCTCTAAATTAATTCGTGATGAATTCAAAAAGGTGCAAGCTTCTATTCAAGGAGACGCAGTGCGTGTGAGTGCTAAAAACAAAGATGACTTGCAAGCTGTTATCCAACGCTTAAAGCAAGAAGACTTTCCTGTTGCTTTGCAATTTACAAATTATCGATAAATTTGGTTAGTGGTTAGTGGTTAGTGGTTAGTAGTAAAAACTCATAAATAACTACTATCTACTATCTACTAACTACTAACTACTATCTATTACATTAACTACGAGAACCGATGGAAGCCTTAAATGCTGGACGCTCAGACAAGCGTTTGCAATAAGTAAATATACCTGGATAGGGGCTAAAGTCTAGCTTTAGCATGATCGTAATATAAGCTAGGACAGATCCTACCGCCACGTCGGCAACAGTAAATGTGCCGCCCAACAAGAATTGTTGACGTTGAAGAATTTCATTTAGGGGAGTCATTAACTGTGGCATTTCTCGCTCGCGGCTGGCTTCCACAAATATACCTGGAGCTAGGGTGGAATTGGCAAATAACACCCACTGAGCGATTTTTGCACGTTCTTCTAAAGAGTGCTCAAGCTTACCATATTTCTCATCAAGATAAAGCAAAATTGCCCCTGATTCCCAAAGTTGGAAATCGCCATCAACGATCGCCGGAACTTTCCCCATAGGGTTAATTGCCAGGTATGCAGGTTGGCGGTGTTCACCAGCTTGCATATCGAGCATGACAAATTCGTAAGGAATTCCCAATTCTTCTAAATACCATTGAACAATTGAAGCGCGACTACGAGCGCCACCGTAAAGTTTCAACATAATATTTTGGTGTTGGTTGTTGGTTAGTAGTTAGTAGTTAGTAGTTGGTGGTTAGTGGTTAACGATTCCCCATTTCCCTTTACCCCTTCCCCTTTCCCCATTCCCCATTCCCTATTCCCTACTACAAAACTTTATGTGTATGGGGATGCTGTTTGATGTTGTCTTCTTTAGAGACAACCCGTGCGGCATTCAGTACGCGTTTGCGTTCGGTAGAATATTTAAAATCTTTATAGGTAGTGCCCAAAGGAATTAGAGATTTTGCGGTTTCACTACGCTTGTAGGTACGAGCTGCTGCAATAGTGCGTTGCATAAATTCATCACTAAATTGAGCCGTCTGTGGGAAGTCCGCTGGTTTTTGCAGTGTTTCACCGCTGAGTACTGTTCCCAATGTTGTTGCACAAGCCAACCTATAGGAAGTGGGAATTCCTTTGACGAGGGCTTCCAATGCGGCTGAGGGAATCGGTTCTATAACTTCGACTTGATGAACTTCTCCGTCTTCTTTGATGAAGCAGGTTGCTAAACCGATGACGATGTAATCATCGGTGGTAATGTCGGGCGCATTGGGATAGGAAGCTGCTGTTGTCATAAGAATTTCTTTTCAAAACTATAGACTCTACTAAATAAAGTCTGAATTGCTTGTTGGCATTTTATCAAGTTGTTGCTCCTACTACTTGACTAGTCTACTAGATTGATATTTGCTGTTTCTGGAATTAAACCTTGGGATGAAGTATCCACTATTAAGCTTAAGGATCAATTGGGTATGAGGAATATTCACACCTGTAAGGTGGGTAATATTCAAATAGGATGCTTGCACCTAAGTACTCATAGACACCTTAGCAAGTGACACAGGGGCAGAACCACAAGCACGCCGAAAACTATAAGTTGATTTCACAGAGCAAGCAGCTCAGGCAGGAAGATATGAACAGCCACTCATTTTTAGCATCTGGTGAACAGCAAAATCACAGATATACAAACGTGTTAAAAACTACCGAACTCTCTCAACAGCGAAAGGCTAACGGTAGCGGCGAATCTGCTTTCGGTGACGGCTACTTACGCTCTTGTGCTTTAAGATCGGCCCAACAAGGAGAGTATACTGAGGCGATCGCGCTCTTGAGTCAACTAATTAACCGTCATCCCCACAATGCGATTGATTACAACAACCGGGGACTGATTTATTTTGAATGCGGTGAAACTCAAAAAGCTTTTTGCGATTACAACACAGCTTTGCAACTAAATCCTAAATTGGCTAGTGCTTATAACAATCGAGCAAATTACTTCGCCGCTCGTGGGGAATTAGTAGCAGCGATCGCAGACTATGACCAAGCGCTAGATTTGAATCCTAGTTATGTGCGGGCATGGTTGAACAGAGGTATTACTTTGCGTGACTTGGGGCAATACGAAGAGGCTATTGATAATTTTGAGGTGGCGTTACTTTTCGGTCAGCTAGAAGGTCATATTTTTGCTGAACGAGGCAGAACATTTCATCTTTGGGGTGACTGGAATTGTGCGATCGCTGATTATCGTCGTGCCTTGAGTTTACTACCTTCTTCAGACACCAAAAGGAAAGAACCAGGACAGCGCTTGCATTTACAAGTTGAAAACTGGATCGACGAGTTGATGTCTTCTAGCCATTAAAATTGGTAGTTTGAGCCTAAATTTAGGCTGATTAAATACGCATTTTAATCGCTAATAGCTAATAGATGATAACTACACAGATCCGAAAAACTGAGCGGTTGGCTATTAACTATTAGCTGTTAGCTATTTTTTGATATACTACGTGTTAATACGCAGTCAGCAGGAAAGAAATCTAAACTATTCTAAATCTCTAAACTAGAACTTTACCTACAAATTTCATTTAAGGTGAAAATTCTGCTTGTTCAATTTCTTCTGGTTCCTGATTCATCAATACGACTTGACGCTGCCTTGGGTCAAATCGATATCCTTGTTCTTGCATAATACTTTTAGTTTGGCGCGGATCAAAGTTGCGGCTAAATTCTGCCTGCAAACTATTCACCCGTTCTTCCATCTGCTTGACTTCAGTGCGGATTTCTCGCAACTTGTCTTGCTGTGACCAGTGATAAGGCAAAAGCTGTACAAGAGCAGATAGCGCCGCTGCTGAAATCACAACGTTAACCCCTATCTTTGCTGTTGTTTCCAGGGCCATCACCTGGTAAGAACGCTGACGTAGATGCCGTTTTGGTCGAGGAGCAACTCGGCGTCTTTGTATAGGTTCTAGCGGGGGTCTGGATGGTTGAATCGCATTCATAAGTAATTATTAAGAACCTCGCTGATTTAATTGACGCACCGTAAACAATGCTCCTGCGCTGTTTACGGTTTTATTTAGCTGTCATATTACTTCATTTTTCGGAAATTGCTACACGTGTGCAGCCAGTTAAAAATAAACCTAGCATACGTAAGTGTTTGCACGCAAACACATAACGGTATAAAGCCGTTAGTCTTCGGCAACTGCACCCCGTATTGCCAGGTTTATTGGCTTTATAAATGCGTCATCACGCCAATAATTTATTTGTAAAGTTCTGTTGCCAACCGCCAAGCTAGAAAGCCTGGAAGCAAAGCTACAACAAGAGCAATGTAGACTTGAGTATCAGATATAGTCATGGATTAAAACCTCCTAATCCAAAAGATTTTGATCAGTTCGTTTACTACTTTTCCCTGTTTTGCCTTGATAGGGGAATAGCTTGTTACAAGATGCAACAAATGGGTTAGTGGTTGGTTGTTGGTTGTTGGTTGTTAGTAGTTAGTGGTTAGTGGTTAGTGGTCAAGAGTTTTTAAGAAAAATTATAGAACTATGTGTTTTTATCTGGGTATAGACTTTGGGACTTCTGGTGCGAGGGGTGTGGTGATTGACGAAGCAGAGAGTATCTTACAAGAGGTGCGGCATCCCTTTAAAGTTTCTACTAATGCTGACTTGGTCAGTTGCTGGCATACGGCTTTATTTAGCCTTCTAGAGCAAATATCTAGAGAATTGCGGCGAGAAATTAGAGCGATCGCTATTAATGGCACTTCCTCGACTGTGTTGCTGTGTGATGCGGCTGGTAATCCTGTGGATGTGCCTTTGCTGTACAACGATGGGCGAGGTGTGGTCATGCTGGATAGATTGAGGAATGTAGCACCGCCCAATCACACTGTATTAAGTGCAACTTCTAGCCTTGCCAAGCTTCTGTGGATGTCGCAATTGCCGTCTTTTCCAGAAGCTAGATATTTTCTGCATCAAGCAGACTGGCTGGCTTTTCTGCTGCATGGTAAATTGGGTATTAGCGATTACCACAATGCTTTAAAACTAGGTTATGACGTAGAAGCATTTAAATACCCAAAATGGCTGGATAAGCTACAAATTTCAATTCATTTACCGAAAATATTAACTCCTGGTCATCCTATCAGTGAATTACACCCTGAAATTGTCACTCATTACAATTTCCCGTCTGATTGCTTGGTGTGTGCTGGCACTACAGATAGTATCGCGGCATTTCTCGCCAGTGGAGCGAAATTGCCTGGGGAAGCAGTGACTTCTCTTGGTTCTACGCTTGTGCTGAAGCTTTTGAGTCGTACTCGTGTGGAAGATTCCAGGTACGGGATTTACAGCCATCGCTTGGGAAACTTATGGCTAACTGGCGGTGCTTCCAATACTGGTGGTGCTGTGCTGCGACAATTTTTCACTAATGCTGAGTTAGAAAACTATAGCCGGGAAATTGACGCTAGTAAAGAAAGTGGGTTAGATTATTATCCTTTGTTGAAGCCGGGCGATCGCTTTCCGATTAACGATCCAAATTTACCGCCGCGACTAGAACCACGTCCGGAGAACCCCGTGGAATTTCTGCATGGGTTATTGGAAAGTATTGCCCGTATAGAAGCGCGAGGATATGAGTTGTTACAGGAATTGGGGGCAGATCGGTTAAGTCGAGTTTATACAGCTGGTGGTGGTGCAGCAAACGACACATGGACGGCAATTAGAGGGCGTTATTTGCAGGTTCCTGTGAAGCGTCCTGTAAATACGGAGGCGGCATACGGGACGGCGTTGTTGGCGATGCGAGGCGTGAGGGAATAAACTGCACTAGTAGTCTGTCAACTTTGAATTGATGAATACCGTTGGTGGTAAAGCACCTACCCAAGGTTGCGATCGCGTCAACGCAAACGGTGAAGTTCGCATTGGTTATCAAGCAAATTACTACTTCTGGGGCGGTGTTGCCAAGAAAGAGGTAGAGCCTCTAAATCCTCGTTACCAGGTTCAACCTGGCTCTTGTGAATTAGAGCCTCTGGCTCTTCTTCCCTTATGCACAAAAGCGGAGACTAGCTACTTTCTTGTGAAAACATTCTCACTTTACGAACCTTGATGAATCCTCTGGTAAACCAAATCTCGGAGGATATTGGCTTTTTGATTGGGAATTGATGCAACAAGGCTCCGCAGAGTCATACGCACTAGCAGATTTTTCTGATCTGGTTGGATACCCAAGCGTTGAATAGCCTGTGGGGGAAGTTGTTGATAGTAAGTTTCGCCAAGTATATCTACTGATTCCAAAAGTTCAGCGTCATTGCCCAACGCTTCTATTATTTGTTCGCAGATATCTTCTAATTCCGTATCAAGCCCGGTGACAATTGACATATCCCGGTTGATACTAGGTTGATTGGAGATTTTGCGGTAAGGCTCCAAATTTGTCATTTGGAAAGCAATACCGGGATGACTACTTCGTAATAAGCGAATATCATCTATCCCTTTTACTAACATCGCCAAACGATCTAGTCCCCAACCAGATGCTAAACCGTAATAACCAGGTTGTAACAAACCAGGATGAGCTTCCCCACATTCTCCCACCTCCACCCATTTGCCATCAACTAAAACCTCAATTTCTAAACCGTTGCGGGTGTAAGGGTGTGAGGTTTCATTCAAGCGGTAGGATACGCCTGGAAGCACTGCATGGAGAATAGTTTCGATGAATTTCACTAATGTAGAGACGTTACATGTAACGTCTCTACCAATTAACCAAACGTCCATTTGATGGGGTTCGCCCACATGACGTTTATCCACCACATCTCGGCGATAACAGATACCGGGGTGGAGGATGAGTTGTTCTCCCCTAATATGAGGGAGTAACTCTGGCATAATTACGGTGGTGTGAGTTCTGAGTAGTTTACCCTCGCTAAGGTAGCGGGTGTATTTTGGGGAACGCGACAAACTATCTGAAGGGAAATAAAGTTTGTCGAAGTTGTTAGCAACCGTAGTGATGGGTGAAGAACGCCAAATTGTTGGTTCTGGATATCCAGACTTGTACAAAGCCTCAGCAATTTTGTAGACGATGAGATTGATAGCGTGAATGCCATTTCCCAGGTTCGTCAAGTCCGGTTTTAGAAGTCCAGGTGGTTCATTTTTTACCTCTCTAGCTCAAATTTGTAATACGAGTGTAGCACTCACTAAAGGATAATGACATCACTCTAGTTAGTGATTTGTAACTACAATCCTCCTGTTGTCAATTCCGGTATAAAAAACCTTAGTACAGCTTTGCGTAAAATCGTAGCTTTTTTAAACGCAGAGAGAAGTTTGTAGACGCGCTAGCGGCTTCCCGCAGGGTGCGGAGGTTTCCTCCGTAGACGCGCGCAGCGCGGCTTCTCGCAGAGTAGGGCTTCTCGCAGAGTTAAAAGCTTCGGTGGGCACGCAGAGTCAGCGCACGCCTGTAGCAGAGTCTTTTCATAAATAATTTCGCTACGAATTAATGAAACGCTGTACTTAGTACTTTGCCACACAAAGTATGCTGGGTTTGTAGTAAGGGCTAGCCCTTAAAGTAGCTCTTAAAGAGGGCTAAAGCCCACCCTGCGGGAAGCCGCTCTTGGGAGCGTCTACACTACGAACCTCGCATCACCCAGATCGGACGTAAGTCTCAATTCCTAAACGTGGAACTCATTCTCATAATTAGGGTCTTGAGTACCGAGCAGCTTGTCCCAGAACGTGAAGTACAATCCGTAGTGTACCGTGTATTTATGATGATGTATCGAGTGATGCGTCGGGCCGATGAACCACCTTCCGAGCCAGTAGCTCTTAAATGACGAGGGAAATAGCTTGAATCCAAGATGATTCAACACTGCCCATACCGTCATCGTTATGAGTACGGCAACCAAAGTGATGAAATGAAGCGGGACGATGAAGACTACACCTACAAAAAAGAGCGCCTGTGCGATCGCCTCTGGTGGATCGAAGGCAAAGGAACTCCACGGTGTTGGATCTCCCGAACGGTGATGTCCATAATGCATCCACCTGAAAAATAAGGGGCGGTGAAACATCCGATGGATAAAGTAAAAGTACGTATCCTGAAGTATGAGCACCGCTACAAAGCTCACTCCTAAATACCACAGACCATAGTCGCGCAGATCGGTGTACAACAGCGTGACTCCCAAATCGTACTCTGAGATGATAAACGCTGCACTAAGTGCAAAAACCACCGCCGAGAGGATCGATAATTCGATATCCCTGCGAATTGATCGGCCCGGCGGAGGCTTAAGACGCAAACTCCGATTGGCAAGGGATTTCCCTAGAATTGAATAGAAGAGCAAGTACGCTCCCCCAGCGATAAGAAAGTATCGGGCAAAAATAACCCCGAAGAAGACGAACCAATAGTACAAAAATGAGTAGGCTGTCAATTCAAAGTTTCCTCTTTGGAGTCAGATGCTCACACGCCACCTGAGAGAACTAATTAGCTATTTTCTAATCCTGATGAGCGCGATCGCCCTGTTTGCTACCTCATCCAAATTCCCATCCAACCGCAACAACTGGACTCTGCCTTTAGGCTGATTTCCGCCTTCCGCCGAAGGCAGCGATACCTGGAGGCTGCACAGAAATAATATTATTCTGTGTACGCTCTTTTTTATCCCTCGGCAAACAAGCAGAAGATTTAGTACTTATTTGAGCGCTCAAGCACTCACTACACACTAAATAGTAAGTTCTAAGATGATTGCAAATTCTCAGTAGCAGGAGAAATCATCGCACCAGTAGGTGGGGATGGAGAGTCTAGCTGAGCTTGTTCTGGTGTTTCGATAGTTGCCTCAGTTACACTGGTTACATCACTGAAATATGTGCCAAACAGCTTATCGTAGTTGGATGCCACAGCTAAAAAAGCCCCACCCAAAATATAAATAGGTAGCGGCAGTTGCAATTCTTGTATCCAGTCAAACAACTGTGCTAGAGCAAATAGCACTACAAAGCAAGCTAGCCAAACTCTCATATTCACACCCGCTGAATTTAAATCACTCTACCAATTCTAAGGCAGAAGGCTGGAGGTAAGAGACTCAGTTACACACTTTGTGTCTTAGTGCCTTTGTGGTTAAAAAAATCTTAAACCACCAAGACACTAAGACACAAAGAGAAAACGGGTTTTCATGCGTTTTGGTGTACGCAGTTTTCACATCTACTTACAAAAGAGTTTGCCGCAGTCGGGGTTGAATAATCAGCAAAGCTAAAAGAGCAAATCCCAGCAATACGAGGATGGCGCTGCCAAAGGTAACGTCACCCCAAAATGCGTGCATCACCACACTATTTAAGCTCCAATCTTTGTGCAGATAAAGATAACGAATTGGTTCAATAGCGTAGCTGAGAGGATTGAGAGTAGCTACAATCTGCAACCACTTGGGCATAAAAGATAAGGGAGCCAAAGCAGTGCTGGCAAATAACAGCGGTAGGTTAGT
The DNA here is from genome assembly GCF_013388695.1 of Fischerella sp. Taxonomy (NCBI): domain Bacteria; kingdom Bacillati; phylum Cyanobacteriota; class Cyanophyceae; order Nostocales; family Hapalosiphonaceae; genus Fischerella; species Fischerella sp. The sequence goes on along the minus strand of NZ_JACAEU010000116.1, from coordinate 8,824 downwards.
AACAAAAATTACTGCAATCAGTTCAATGTGTCCGGGCAGCGCAAAAGCCAACCCCAAGCTGAGGGCAGTTACACCCAAAGCAAGCAGGAAGACAATTAGAGCTATAGCACCCAAACCAGCAGCATCTGGCACTCCTGCACCTAAAAACGCTGCTGCTGCCACGATCGCAGCTGCTTGCAGCAAGCTTTGGCTGATGATAAAGATTGCGGAAGCCAGTACAATCGAGTACCGCGATGCTAGGGGAGCTACTAGCAACCGATTCAAAAAGCCAAATTCACGGTCAAACATTACTGGTAAACCAGCATTGAGCGCTCCAGCAAAGGCAGTAAAAACAATAATACCAGCACCCAGAAATTGTGCGTAATTTGTCGTATTGCCAAAAATGCCTTTGGGTGCATTCTGAAATAAAGCGCCAAACAGCACTAACCACATTACAGGCTGAATAATTCCAGCTAGCAAGGTGGAAGGACGTCGCTGCAATTGAATAAACAAGCGACGTGTCAATGCCAAAGTTTCTTGAATTAGCTCACCGACAAAATTAGGAGCAGTATCGGTGTAAGCTTGCGGCGCAGCTACTTGCTGCCAGTTAATCTCTGATTTGGGAGGTATGACAGTACCACTCATATCAATTTTAGATTTTAGATTTTGGATTTTGGATTTTGGATTGGGAATTGTTAGTAGTTAGTAGTTAGTGGTTAGTAGAACAACTAACTACTATCTACTAACCACTAACCACTATCTATCTCATATTTTGCTTTTTCTCTGCTTTTGGATCGCGAGTATCCAATGCTGCTAGTTCTGCATCCATGAGCGTGCGTCCCGTGGCTGCGAGGTAGACATCATCTAAACTGGGACGAGATTGAGCAATGCCAAATACTGGCAGCCCAGCATGATTGAGCGCTTGCTGGATGGTAATCAATACATCATTCTGTGGTGTTACCACCAAGTTGAGAGAATTACCCTGAGCGTTGTTGATAATTACTTCTTGTACGAATGGCAGAGGTGTGAGTAAATCTTTTGCTTTTTCTGCTTCTTCATTTGGTGTAAATTCACGGATACGCAGAGTAACGCGATCGCCCCCAACTTTATCTTTTAATTCGGAAGGCGTTCCAGCCGCAATGACTACACCCCGATCAATGATTGCGACTCGATCTGCCAAGGCGTCAATTTCTTCTAAATAATGGCTGGTAATTAGTACGGTGGTTCCAGCTTCCCGCAATTTCCGCAGGAATTCCCAGACAATAAAACGGCTTTCAATGTCAAGTCCTACCGTTGGCTCATCCAAAACCAATACATCTGGTGCGTGTAGTAACCCAGCTGCCAAGTCTAAACGTTTGCGTAAACCGCCAGAGTAAGTTCCAGTCTTTTTGTCGGCGTATTCCTGCAAACCGAGTAAACTCAGCACCGTGTCAATGCGCTGTTTTGTTACTGCTGTCGGTAAGTGATAAAGTGCCGCTTGCAGTTGTAGCAGTTCGCGTCCAGTCAGGACTTTATCTAAAGCTACTTCTTGGGCGACATAACCAAGTCTTTTTCTCGCTGCTCTGGGATTATCTACAACTGAAATGCCAGAGACTTCTATTTTACCAGCGTCTGGTGTAGTGAGAGTACATAAAGCTCGTAAGGTAGTAGTTTTACCCGCTCCGTTGGGGCCAAGTAAACCAAAAATTTCTCCTGGTTCTACCTGAAAGGAAACATCCTTAACGGCTTCAACCGAACCGTAGCGTTTTTTTAGGTTTTCAATTAAAACGGCGGGAGCCATAACAGGTTATCCCTAAGTAACTATACAAATCTCAACACTATCCCTATTGTAGTTGAGTAGTGTTGAGTGAGGTGGGCGATCGCGTGGGTATGACTCCTTTATTTTATAAGTTGGTTATATTCTGTCGCTCGTCCTTTTCCTCAATCATATCGACAGCAGTAGGGACTTGTTCTAATACAGCAGATTTCAACTTAATAAAGTATATAAATATCCCAAAAAGAGCGATCGCGCACTCTTCCCTTTACCAGGGGTACTTCATCTAGATGTCAAGCGCTGTAAGTCTTCGGGTAATTTAGTTTTAGATAAAGTCACCATTGGGAAGAGTGAGTTTTTGCGATCGCTCCTTTTGGGATAAAAACAAACAGCTGCCGCTTACTTATTAGATCAAAGTAATTTACTTTACCAACATGCTCCTTAATTACATCGCTGACAAAGTTTATTCGCAACAAATATCCAAGTTCCCTCTGTCTACTAAATGCACCCTTCACTGTTATAATTCTGACTGCTCAACCGAAAAAATATCGCCAACACCAATTTTTTAGGAATTGGAAAATCTTAAATTTACTAAAAGTTTTCACTTGCTAACCAGACGTTTGCGCTACCTAGATGAGAATGCGTCATCAGAGGACTTAACCAATGGGATATGTAATTGCAACTGCAAATATGAAAGGTGGCGTCGGTAAAACCACCCTTAGTGTCAATATAGCCACTTGTTTAGCGAAAGAACATGGCAAGCGGGTGCTTGTTCTTGATTTAGACACGCAAATTAGTGCAACACTCAGTATGATGTCGCCTGTGGAGTTTGCCAAACGTAGAAAATACAGAAAGACGTTTAGGTATCTAATCGACCAAATTATCACTCCAGAGGCAAAAGCAAAACATACCATTCAAGAAGTAATTCAACCTGGGGTTTGTAATCTGCAAGGATTAGATTTAATACCAGGAGATATTGACCTTTATGATGAATTTGTCGTTTCAGCCATGCTGCATGAACAAGCAGTGACGTTGGGTGAAAAAGACTTTGAAACAATTTGGAATCGCTTTGAAAGAGTCTTACTGGGTAAAGTTTTAGAACCAGTTCGCCAAGATTACGATTTTATTATCTTAGACTGTGCACCAGGTTATAATCTTTTGACTCGTAGCGCTTTAGCAACTAGTAATTTCTACATACTTCCTGCTAAACCAGAGCCTTTATCTGTAGTGGGTATTCAGTTGCTAGAAAGACGCATTGCCCAATTAAAAGAAAGTCACGAACATGAAGTAAAGATTGATATTCAGATGTTGGGAATAGTGTTTACAATGTCTAATGCTAACTTGTTAACTGGCAGATACTACAAACAAGTTATGCAACGAGTTCATCAAGATTTTGGGGAAGAAAAAATTTGTCATACACAAATACCAATTGATGTGAATGTTGCCAAGGCTGTTGATAGTTTTATGCCTGTTGTTTTAAGCAATCCCCAGTCATCAGGATCAAAAGCATTCTCTCAGTTAACCCAAGAGTTAGTGCAAAAACTTAAAATGTACACTAGTGTCGGCTAGTACAAATAAAGCCCCATTGAGTGCAGTGGGGCAACTAATTAGACACAGATGCACAGAGATGAATTTACCCCTTCACGCACACAACTTGTTTGAGTGTGGCTACAACTTCGACCAAATCAGACTGATTTTCCATGACTTGATCTATTGGTTTATAAGCACCGGGAATTTCATCTAAAACGCCTGCATCTTTGCGGCATTCCACGCCTTTTGTTTGTTCGATCAAATCATCCAGGGTGTAGACACCTTTTGCTTTATTTCTTGATAGCAAGCGTCCGGCACCATGAGAGCAAGAACAGAAGCTGTGGACATCACCTTTACCCTTAACTATGTAAGATTTTGCTCCCATTGAACCAGGGATAATGCCATAATCTTCTGCTTGGGCGCGAACTGCACCTTTGCGAGTGACGTAAACTTCTTCATCAAAACATTTTTAGCCATCTTGGTTTCTTCTGAATCCAAGGGATGATTGGCCAAAGATAAAACAGGGGACGGTGTGGAAATTTTTAATTTTTCGTAAGGCATAATTTGATTTAATTTTGTTAGTAGTTAGTAGTTAGTAGTTAGTAGTTAGTAGTTAGTGGTTGTTATTTCCTAACAACCACTAACTACTAACTATTTTTTTTCAGAGGAATTACTACCTCTCAGAGGTAGTAATTTTTGTACTACATTTGTAGTTTTATAAAAAATCAATGTCAACCCTATCCTGATACGAGGCAAATATAATTTGCAGAAAATATATTACAATTTGTAAATAAACTAACTGTAGTTTTAACAGTGCATCGAGTCCGAAAATTATATGGCAGTTCGTCAAGATACTATCTGGGAGCGTTTTCTATCACCTGTAGTACGTTTTTTCATTAATGAAGAGGAACTACAGCGTTATGCTAAGAGCGTAGATTGGGAGAAAGAGAGCGATCGCTTTCGACGCGCTGATGTTACAATCCCTACCTACTACAGCAGCCAAAACTTCCACGGAATTAACGGTGGATATCTTAACTCTGGTGCGGCAGTGACTTACGATGCTGTTACCCAATACGTTTTACCACCAAATGAAACTTGGGTACGTCAAGCTTTAATTGATGCGATCAAAGTCGTGCCCCGACGCATAATCGACTTGGGCTGCGGTACAGGTTCGACAACTTTAATGCTCAAGCAGGCTTTTGCGGAAGCTGAAGTCATCGGCTTAGATTTATCGCCCTATATGTTGGTAAGGGCCGATCATAAAGCCCAAAGTGCTGGTTTGGATATACACTGGCGACATGGTAATGCGGAAAACACTACTTTGGCTAGTGATTCTTTTGACCTAGTTACAGCTACTTTGTTATTTCACGAAACACCCCCAGCGGTATCTGAGGCAATTCTGCGAGAAGCTTTTCGGTTGTTGCGAATTGGCGGGCAAGTATTAATTCTGGATGGTAATCAAAAGACTCTACGTCAGTTAGAATGGCTCAATGATGTATTTGAGGAGCCGTATATTCGTGAGTATGCAGCTGGCAGTGTGGATGCATGGATGGGTGCAGCAGGCTTTGCAGCAGTACAAACCCAGGATGTGTGGTGGACTAATCAGGTGACAAGCGGCATAAAACCCATTACAGCAGCAGGAACTGCTCAAACACAGGTACGCCAGTACACTCCGACATCGACAGATAGCATACTAGACGATAACGACTTGCAGGGCTTTCCCTCCCCAGCTTTTGATACAACGGCATGACTTTAAAGGCAGTTCTGTTTGACTTTAATGGCGTCATCATTAATGATGAGTCTATCCACGAGCGGCTAATCGAGCAAATTCTGCTTGAGGAAAATCTTACCCTCAAACCAGGAGAGTATAAACAAGTTTGTTTGGGACGCAGCGATCGCGCCTGTTTGCAGGATATACTAAATAGTCGCGGTCGTATTGTTAGCGAACAGTATTTAACTCAGTTGTTGAAAAAGAAGGCAGAACTATATGCGTTGGAATTAGAGAAACTGGAAAAACTGCCTTTGTATCCTGGTTTAGATGACTTGATATTTCAGGTGCGATCGCGAAGCGTCTGTGCAAGAGATTCGCGCAATTTAAATCTAGCGCTAGTGAGTGGTGCTATCCGCAAAGAAATAGAACTAGTTCTTAATCGTGCCAAACTGGCTGAATACTTTCCAGTTATTGTAGCTGGAGACGATATCACCACCAGTAAACCAGAACCTGATGGCTATTTATTAGCTGTAGAACGCCTCAACCAAGCATATCCCGAGTTGAATCTGCAACCAAGTGAATGTTTAGCAATTGAAGATACCCCAGCTGGTATCCAAGCAGCAAAACGTGCTGGTATGCAAGTTGTGGGTGTAGCGAATACTTACCCATTTCATATGCTTCAGCGTCTAGCAAACTGGACTGTAGATTATTTAACTGACTTAGAACTAGAACGGGTGCAGGAAGTGTATTTGCAAAAACAGTGCCAACCCACAGCAGGTGAATGCTAACATAGGGAATTGTTAGTAGTTAGTAGTTAGTAGTTAGTAGTTAGTAGTTAGTAGTTAGTGGTAAACAACTAACTACTAACCAATAACTATTTGGGGAATTAGCTCAGCTGGTAGAGCGCTGCGATCGCACCGCAGAGGTCAGGGGTTCGAGTCTCCTATTCTCCATTAAAGCCAACGATAAAAACACCATAGTATCCCTTGTGCCTCCAAAAATAACCCCAACATCGCTTCTAGGTTTTGTTTTTGGTATATAGAGGGCATCAACGACAGCAGGGTGTAAACTAGCCCTTGGGCGTGGGCAAGAATCATATCATGTCCGGTTAATCACTTACGATTAAAAATTCTCCGCGTCCCTGATGATAGCATAGACAGCAATTGTTTCATTTAGCATATTCCCCTCCGTTTTTCTTGCTGGAGGGGATTTTATTGCGTTTGCGATCGCCTTCTCAAATAACTAGCAACTTGGGTTATTAACCCTTTGTTGTCACTCCCATGAGATAATAATATAGGACTTACGCACTGTACAAATAGACCTTCATGTGTATTAACGAAATTTGGTTGTTTCAGGCTTTTTAGAATTACCCTATAAAACTTGAGGTGTTTTAAAAATTAAATTCATGAGACAAGTTTTAGTTGTTTCATTAAGTTAAACCTGATTGATGTTAGTATTTTTACTAATAAATTGGGAGAGGAAAGAGATAAAAACCTCTTCCCAACTTCCCAATTTTTATAAATATGAAAAATCAACGACAACCAATTCTAGGGAAGGCTATTCCGTAGGCGACGCAAGCAATTTATCGATGCAGCGCAATCACAGCCAAACATAGCTACAGCAGTATCGCTTTCCTCATCTGTAACTCCAAGCAAAGCATCCTCGCTATTCGCGTCGGTAACATCAATCTCTGGTACGCCCTTCTTCAAATGAGCCAATTGTTTAGCATTAGCACAGAAAAATTTACCGAGTTTTGGATGTTTTACACAAGCCTTTTGGCTTTCTGCTGATACTGGCGTAGTAGTCGTATCTGTATGGTTTACAGGTTGCGGATTTACTGGTTGATTAGCGGTGCTAACTTTACTAGTCATCAACAAGGAAGCTACAGAAATTAAAGCTGTGGGTTTAGAAGTCAAAGCCAAGAGTAATTTTTTCACTCACTCCTCCTAGAAATAAATTGACTATCTAGATGGGTTTTCACCTGAATGCGCTAACTGTATAATTCATAACAAGTAAGGGAGAAATTCTTCCCATCTTCGACAAACATATTGATAGCATTCAGGTGGAGAAATGACAAGATTTTCCAAAATATTAACCTCAAAATCCGAGTTAAATTTTATGAACAAAATAATGTCTTTTTGCGGATTATAAGTATCAACTGCTGCAAGTATTTGTGTTATTTCTTTTGGGTACAGAATCCACTCAGTCAAATAGCCTGTTAATCTAGCTTTAGTAACAAAATGAAGGTTAAAGGTTTCATCAGGTGAAATTTTCTTACCTGTGACTGTAGTAAAAGTGATTCCGGATAGCTCTACAGCATTATTTATATTACAAACTACAGCCCCGCGCCCTGATTTTAAAAAACCTTTCCAAGCAGTGTAGCTAATTAGTAAAAAAGTTGTGAAATTCAACAATTGCTTGTACCAATTATTGTTTCTCAGAAAGACTTCTTTTCGTAATACTTTAGCAGCTGACACCATGTTTTTAATGGATGGAATTACTTGCGGCTTCTAAAGAAGCTACTTCCTTCTGCAACACTAGTGATTCAATGCTAACCCGATCGAGTTCCCGACCAATTAACACTAATTTTGTTTGACGTGGTTCGCTGTTTTGCCAAGGACGGTCATAAAAGTAATCAAATCGATTACCAACACCCTGCAATACTAAACGCATGGCTTTATTCGGAACTGCTACAAATCCCTTAATTCGATAAATTTCTTGCTGTTGCACCAATGTTTGCAGGCGTTTAACCAAGACAGATGGCTCAAATGCTTGGTCTAGTAGTAGTTGCACTGCATTAATCCCGTCATCATGTTCGTGTTCGGCTTCGTTATCATGGTGACTGGGACGACTATCTAGGTTATCTTCTACCGCAGCGTTGAAACCGAGTAATAAATCGCTACTAATTTTACCGTCCTGGCAAGGAATGACTTTGACGCCAGGGGGTAATTTCTGCTTGAGCCATTCCTGTACTCTCACTTGCGTTTGTTCGTCAACGCGATCGCTTTTAGTCAGCAACACTAAGTCAGCACAAGCTAGCTGATCTTCAAACAGTTCCTCAATCGGTGTTTCGTGTTCTATGCTAGAGTCAGCTTGTCGCTGGGCTAGGAGGGCTGCTAAATTGCCTACATATTGATTGCTTGCTAAGGCTTCACAGTCCACCACAGTAATTATGCCGTCCACTGTCGCACCTGTACGAATTTCCGGCCAGCGAAATGCTTGTACCAATGGTTTTGGTAGTGCTAGTCCAGAAGTTTCAATCAACATACAGTCAAGGCTCGCGCGTCGCTTGAGTAATTCTTGCATTGCTGGTAAGAATTCTTCTTGCACAGTGCAGCACAGACAACCGTTGGTGAGTTCAACAATGTTGCTGTTAGAGTCTTCTTCATCGTCACAAACTCGACACGAACGCAAAAGTTCGCCATCAATTCCAACTTCGCCAAATTCATTCACTAAAACAGCAATGCGTCGTCCTTCATTGTTTTGCAGTAAGTGACGAATTAACGTCGTTTTGCCTGCGCCGAGAAATCCTGTGATTACCGTGACGGGAATTTTGTGCATATCAAATACGTTGTTTGTTGATTAAAGGAGCGATCGCAAGAAAGAAGTTTTCACCGCAGATATCATACAGTATTTAGATAGATGCAGTGATAAGGTCATAGCTCGAAACTCACGCACTGGTCATAATGCTTGCTACCTAACCGAGCTTGAGGGAGTTTCCTTAGCAAAGTTTCGGCGTTGCTGAATCAAGATATGAATTTACAATTCACGGGTATGTAGAGACGTAGCATTGCTACGTCTCTACAATGATTTGGCATCGAACTACAAAAATGTATGCACACATAATTCAT
>NZ_JACAEU010000115.1:0-90083 GCF_013388695.1 Fischerella sp. | reverse complement strand
TGAGTATCGCTCGACTTACGTTCTCAGACAGGGCGATCGCGTCGAAATCATCGAACGCAAGGGTGAGTGGTCAAAAATAGTTGGTGAACGCGGTGGTGAAGGTTGGGTATATGCTCGCTTGTTGATGTTGGCATTATTTCAACAGCAAAGGCAATGGGTAATAGGAAAGAAAAATGCCAATTACCAATCACCAATTACCAATCACCAGTAGATCCTTGTGTAAAAGGTAGTTATCATCCCTGATATCTGAGGAAGAAGGAGAACCTGGAGTGGGAGGAGAAGAGGTGTCAAGGTCTTTAATATCTTGGCTTGAAACCCAACCGATAGATCCTGATTTGTTAAACCGTACTCGATACCATGTGTATCTATCAGCACCATAAACCCGATCAATAATTTGGGCTTGCTCTCCAGATGAAGTTGTACCTATTTGTCGTGAGTTTGGTTCAGGAGACGCGTAATAAGGGATCTTAGTATTGGAACTACTAACCTTTGAATTACCATGATCACCTAGAGCGGTTTGAGAAGAAACTGTAGAATTTTTCGGTGAGGTTTCATTCTCCTGAGGAGAAGTTTGCGGAATAATTGGGGTGTTATTTGTTGCTGGAATGGGCTGTATAGGAAGTTCAGCTTGATTATTGTTGTTATGATTACAACCTAGAATTAATCCACAACTGAGGCTAATTAACAATGCATTGATCGAAGTTTTTGTTATCCATCTCATGGTTGATGCACTCTCTAAAGCATTGACTCCAATGAAAACTGGAATTGTGCAATGTTCACCCACATATCAAAGAATACAAAATCTTGAACCTATATATTTCTCCGTCATGGTAAATTTCAATAACAAAGTAGTTTGGATCACAGGAGCATCCTCTGGTATTGGTGAAGCACTGGCATATGCTTTTGCCAAACAAGGCAGTAAACTTGTGCTTTCTGCCAGACGTGAGGAGGAACTGCAAAGAGTCAAAAAAGCGACAAAATTACCTGTTCAACAGGTGTTCATATTACCAATGGATATGACAAAGTCCGAAGAATTTCCAGAAAAAGTAGCAACTGCGATCAATTATTTCGGACAGATTGATATTGTTGTTCACAATGCCGGAATTAGTCAGCGATCGCTAGTGAAAGATACGCCACTACTGGTTGACAGAATGTTGATGGAAGTGAATTTTTTTGGTGTAGTAGCGCTGACAAGATAGTTTGGATTTTTTCTCGCCAACTTGCTTACTTCCAGACTAATAATCAAAAAGGCGTCTTTGCCTTTAGATGAAAGCTTTCTCCTAACTGTGGATGCTCAAAGTAAAGTTCTCTCGCATGTAGATGTAATCGACTTGTGACTGCACGACATCCGTAAAGTTTATCTCCCAAAATGGGTATACCAAGTCCTCTCGCATCAGCAGCATGAACTCTCAATTGATGTGTGCGTCCTGTTAGTGGCATAAACTCTATACGAGTAGAGTCTTCTTCTCTTGCCAGCACTTGGAAGCGAGTTACACTTGGTTTTCCGTACTGCCAATTAACTTCCTGATAGGGACGATTCTGAGGATCTCCCCACAATGGCAGTTCAATTACACCTTGATTAATAGTCACACAACCACAAAGTAAAGCTTCATAAACTTTGCGAACTTGCCGTTGTTGAAACTGCCAACTAAGTTGGCGATAAGTTTGTCGATCGCGAGCTAGTAAGAGAATACCAGATGTTTCTTGATCTAACCGATGAACCGCTGCAAGCGCCATGCCATCAGGTAAAAGCTGACGTAAACGACTGAGGACACTATCTTGGCGATCGCGATCACGACCTGGAACCGATAATAAGCTTGGGGGTTTGTTCGCGACAATCAGCCATTCGTCTTCATAAAGAAGATCGAATCCCAGCGATCGCACATCATCACCTCCCCTCCCCTTACCTAGGGGAGGGGTTGGGGGTGGGGTGTCTATCTCTGCTGTCGGATTGCTTTGAGACAATCCTGACAGGAGAAATCCCATCAATGGTTGACAACGCTCCGCACAAGCTCCATAGAATTCTCCTTGGATTTTGTCTTGATTAGCAGAGGATGATCCCCACCAAAACTCTGCCATTGCCAATGGTTTGAAACCATGTGTTGCTGCATAATGAAGTAACTTTGGAGCACAACATTCTCCTGTGCCAGTAGGCAAACCTTGTGGCATCAATTGCTGTAGCGATCGCGATTTTCCGAAAAAATTCGTGAGGGAATAAACAGCGTGCATCTGCGCTTGCAGTTGGCGGGACAGTTCTTTACGGCGTTGTTTCAGTTCCCGCTTTTGTGCATCTGCTGCTGCAATCAACTGCTTGAGCGGTTGTAATGCCTCATCTCGTTGGCGTTTGAATTGCCGTCGTTCAATTCCATCCCGACGACTTTCGGCATCGAGTTGTTCAACAGCAGCAGCGAGTGCTTCCCCAGTCAGCGTTTCGCAAAGTATCTGACGTTGTTCGTGTCGTTGCTGTTTGCGATCTCGATGGCGATCGCTCATTTCTTGCAGACGTAGTTCAAACTCGCGAGACAGGATTTCGTATTGCTGCCGTTCGCTCAGTTGCTTCAGGTTAATTAACTCCTGCTTGATAGCGCCCAATTCCGCCAATGTCCGAGCTTCTTCTAACGTTACTTCGTCTCGTCCGGGGATCGGCGGCACCCAACCCTCAACCACACTACAACCATTGAGTAATCCAGAGAACGCTTTCAGTACCCATTGTTTACCATCAGGCAGTTCAACGAGTAATATTCCATACATCTTGCCTTCACAGGAATAACAGTCATCAGTGGCGAGGTATCGCATTAAACCATAGGCGATTTCCTCTGCCAAAGCAGTGCGGGGAAGTCTGAGTACTTCGCCAGTTTGCGGACAACGTCCTTCATAGTAATAGCTAACAGATGAGTTGGCGCTCCAAGAGTTACAGTTAATGAAATCTGAAAGCGGATGTAGGAATACCATAAAAGGTATGATTTTAAATCTGCTTGATTTGAGCAGGCTTGATTTCTTTCTAACACGTTAAGGTAAACATAATATATTTACACTTCTGCTCACTCCAGTGTCACGACAATATGTGGTCTGAACTCACAAAAGCGATCGCTAACATCAACATCCCCGCTGATTGGCTCGGGATCAGAGTAGTAAAAGAAACTTCTTCTCATCGTTATATTCGCGATGGTTTACCCCAAAGTAACGGTAAATCTTCCACCACCGGAGCGATGCTGGAAGTTATGGTTAATGGCTGTATAGGCTATGCTGCTACTAATTCTCTAGAACTTGTGAGCTTGCAAGACGCCGCTGAACAAGCATATAAACAAGCACTAGCAGCTAGTCAGTGGTGGATACATCCGTTCCAAGCCTCAAGTGAGCGTCCCAAAGTTCTTGGTCAATATGTTTCCCCTTTTCTCGAACCATTGGATGCTCTCAGTGCTGGGGAAATCAACGATTTACTAGTCCGCATCTGCCAAACCTTGAAAGTCTCCGATCAAATTGTCCGAACCACAGCCAGTGCTAACGCCAGGGAAAGAGAAACATGGTTTGTCAGCAGCAACGGCTCAGAAGTGTATCAAAAATTCATGTTTTTCAGCAGCAATTACGGAGCGATCGCCCAAGATGGAGCGATCGTCCAACAGCGCACTAATAATGGTTGGGAAGCAAACTATTACCAAGGTGGAATAGAACTATTCAAACAAGAAGACATATGGCAGCAGGTACAGCAAATTGGCGAACAGGCAGTAGAACTATTGACAGCAGACGAATGCCCAACCACACATACTAATCTGGTCTTGGCACCAGACCAAATGATGCTGCAAATTCATGAAAGTGTTGGACATCCCCTAGAAATTGACAGAATTTTGGGAGATGAGCGCAACTACGCCGGGGGTAGCTTTGTTAACAAAAGTGATTTTGGGGTTCTAGTATATGGTTCTCCCTTGATGAACATTACCTTTGACCCTACTGTACCTGGTGAATTAGCCAGCTATGGTTACGATGACACTGGTGCTGTAGCAACACGAGAATATCTAATCAAAGAGGGTGTGCTGCTGCGCGGTTTGGGCAGTTTGGAAAGTCAAAAAAGAGCTGGTGTAGCGGGAGTAGCTTGTGCGCGTGCTTGCTCTTGGAATCGACCCGCCATCGACCGGATGGCTAACTTAAATTTAGAACCAGGGAAAGGCTCCTTTGCAGAAATTATTGCCGACATAGAACACGGCGTCTATATGGAATCTAATCGTTCCTGGTCAATAGACGATCGCCGTTATAAATTTCAATTTGGTTGCGAGTACGCTAAATTGATTGAGAACGGTCAGTTAACCAAAACCCTCCGTAATCCCAACTATCGAGCCACTACCCCAGAATTTTGGCACAGCCTAATCAAAGTCGGAAACTCCTCTACTTGGGAAATGTACGGCACTCCTTACTGTGGCAAAGGAGAACCAAATCAAGCTATTTGGGTAGGGCATGGTTCACCCGTTTGTGTATTTGCCAACGTCGAAGTATTCGGTGGCGGCACGTAAATAATGATGAATGATGAATTATGAATTATGAAATAGAAATTCTCTTATTTTCATAATTCATAATTTATAATTCATAATTCACAAAGGAATTTAGATGAAACACGAGGAATTATCTACTTTAGAAGTCAGCTTTAACCAACTGATTGAAACTCTCTTGCTTAAAAAACAAGCAAGCGAGCAATTTACTGTGAAATTAAACAGCGAACGCAGTCAATTTACTCGTTTTAATCATGCCAAAGTCAGACAAACTGGTATTGTTGCTGATGGCTGGATTGAACTGACTTTAATGCAAAATCAGCGCAGCAATTTTCGACAGATTCCTTTTACTGGTAATTGGGAAATAGATTGGCAAGTAACATACAAAGCCTTGCAAGAATTACGCGAAGAAATTTCCTTGCTACCTTTAGATCCTTATTTGGTGTTGCCATCAGGAACTAACACCAGTCGAGAAGTACATACTGGTAATTTATTACCTGAAGAAGCAGTAGCACCGACAATTTTGGAATCAGTAAAAGAATTAGATTTTACAGGCTTCTACGCTGGAGGAGTTGTAATTAACGCTTATGCTGATTCCAGTGGTCAAAAACACTGGTTTACTACTGATTCTTTTACTTTGGATTACTCTATATTTAACCCTGAAGGACAAGCTGTTAAAGGTATTTTTGCAGGTAGTGATTGGCATCAACCAGCCTACACAGCCAAAATAAAAGAAGCTAAAAAACAACTAGAATTACTTTCTCGCTCGGTTAAAAAATTACCACCAGGACAGTATAAAACTTATTTTGCACCAGCAGCAGTAGCTGATTTATTGACCATGCTTTCTTGGGGAGGTGTAAGTGAAGCTGATTTACAACAAGGAAACAGTGCTTTAGCTCCTCTATCGCGTCAAGAAAAACAGCTTGCTTCTATATTTAACCTCAAAGAAAACTTTCAGCGGGGATCGGTACCGCGTTTTAATGAGTGGGGAGAAATGGCAGCACCAGAATTACCAATTATTACACAAGGCACACTAGTAAATACCCTGATTAATTCTCGCACCGCTAAAGAATATCAAAAAACTGCCAACGGCGCTAACGGTTCCGAATCCTTACGTGCGCCAGAAGTGAATCCGGGAAACTTAGCATTTGAAAATATCTTACCCAGATTGAATACAGGATTGTATGTATCAAACTTGCATTACCTAAATTGGAGCGATCGCCCCACGGGTAGAATCACAGGTATGACTCGTTATGCCTGTTTTTGGGTAGAAGGTGGCGAAATCGTCGCACCCATAGAGAATTTGCGCTTTGATGATAGCCTCTATCGCTTCTGGGGAGAAAATCTCCTAGATTTAACCAATTTTCAAGAATTTATCCCCGAAGTCGGAACCTACGAAAGTCGCCAACTTGGAGGAATTATGGTTCCTGGCATGTTGGTAAAAGACTTTACGTATACGCTGTAGTATTGCGATCGCCACGTAAAATTTCTAGTTTTGCCTATAATCAAGGCTATTTAGGGAGCGGTTACTCTGCCTAGCTCCCACCGAAAATTTTTGCTCTCAAAGCAGAGGAAGTTTTGCGTTATTAAAAAGTAAAATAATTAACCAATTGCCTTGATTTTCATTCAGAATTTTTACTTAAAAAACACTGTTTTAAGGTGATTGAACTTAATAATTCTTTTCAGAGAATTTCCTACTGATACTGGTATATATCAAAGTAAGTTGGAAAACACTGCGGCACAGTTTGGGAATTAGTATACATATTTCGCAACTACTCTGAGTTAACTTTTTAGACTAAATACACTTGTGTTATGAAACAAGGCTTATTCAGTCCACTTTTGGCAGAGTTAACAGGATTGTTTGGCATCATCATACTAGTTACATCTACTGTAACTGCATTGGTAAATCAGCCTACCTACGCTGTAGATACAATCTTTTTTTGCGGTAAAAGCAAACATCAAGGCAAAACCGTACCTGCAACTTATGTACGCACGCAAAGTGGCAGACAGATAATGATGCTACGTTGGGTTTCTGAAAATAGCTTTCCACCACCGTGGACACCACAAATACGCTGTAATGAGGTATCTCGCAGATTTCAGCGCAGCTACGATCATGGCACCCTCAGATATATTATTACTGGAATTATCAACAAACAATCAGTAGTGTGTGCTGTTGCACAACAGGGCGATGCGTGTACAAATAATAACGTGTTATTTACACTCAAACCCGGGACTAAGCCTAGTGCTGTATTAACTAGTTTGTTAGACACTCGTGGTTTGGCTGCTGGTAGAGTTTTAGATGAAGCTGGGGGCGACGATCTGGTAATTGATGTTGATGCTTATATACAAGGGATAGCATCACAAAAGTGAAACATTGTTTATCTTATGAATCAAAGCTGAAAGATATCTTTTTTAATACGTGACAAACACCGTTGTTGAGCAAGCGAAAAGCATTTTCGAGGTGTTTATGAAGTTTGATTATGTAATTTCATCGGCATTAATAGGTGTATCAATGGCGCTGGTGCAGGTACAAGAAGTATTGGCGTTATCTCCACAAGCAGTGAATGAAATTGCCAAACAAGTCACTGTCCGGATGGAAATTCCAGGGACTCCAGGTTCGGGTGTGCTAGTCAAACAGGAGGGGAATACTTACATTGTTCTAACTGCGGCTCACGTAGTCAAGAACCCCAAAGAGGTCTTAAAAAACCCTGATAAATATGAAATTATTACACCAGATGGACAACGTCATGCCGTTACTGAAGTAAAACCACTACCCAATAATCTTGATTTAGCAGTAGTAAAGTTTATAAGTAATCGCAAGTATAAATGCGTTAAGGTAGGGGATGCAAACGAAAGCTCCATCGGTGCTGCGGTTTATGTATACGGTTTTCCAAAGGTTCAAGATACAACCAAAAGCCGAACTGGAAAATTTACTCAAGGAAGAATTACTGGTAGCGCCGCCAAAGCAATTGAGCGAGGCTATGCAATAGCGTATGATAATTCGACGTTACAAGGTATGAGTGGTGGTGCAGTTCTCAACAGCAAAGGGGAGTTGATAGGCATTCACGGAAAAGGAGATAATTCTGGAGATAGTTCTGGAGAAGCAGCTAATAGCGGTCGTTCCCTCAAAAATCCACGCAATTTTGCTATACCCATCAATACTTTTGTACAGCATTCAGCAAGTGTTGGGATAAATTTGGGTATTTCTTTACCTGCACCAGTCGCCACAGCACCTAAAGGTGATGATTTCTATATCCGAGGCTTGAATAAGAGTGAGCAAGGTGATTTGCAAGGGGCAATTAATGACTTCAGTGAAGCGATTCGATTGAATCCTAAATATGCTTTTGCTTATCAACTACGAGGACATGCGCGACAACAACTCAAGGATTATCGGGCTGCAATTAGCGATTACAGTGAAGCGATTCGCCTTAGCCCCAATACGTATATATTCTATTTATCGCGGGGAATTGCTCGTGCCCAACTACGTGAAGACTTGCCGGGAGCAGTAGCTGATTTAACTAAGGTAATTGAGCTAGTCAATGAGAACGAGGATGAAGGTGACACTCTGTTTCACGCCTATTTGAGTAGGGGTATAGCTCATTTTTTCCAAAACGAACATCAGGATGCAGTAGCTGACTTAACTCAAGCGCTAAAAATTAATCCCAACTATAGCGAAGCGTATTACCTACGAGGTGCTGCCCGCTTGGGATTAGGAGACAGAAAAGGAGCTAAAGCTGATTTGCAAAAAGCTGCTGAGTTATTCCAACAAGCAGGTAGAAAAAATGAGTATTTGGAAACGCTGGCTTTGATTAAACAGTATCAACTGTAGCCGATTGAATTACGCAATCGATATCTGATGGGTGAGGTGAAAATTCCATGAAATTACGATTATGGCTTTACGGATTGACGACAACTGCAATTATATTCAGTGCAGTTGTGGATATTGATCGGTTTTTCCCAATACCTACACCAGTAAAGACACAAAAAGCGATCGCTGCTCTCGACCCTCGTATCATCAGTAATAACGCTAGCTCTATCACAGTACAAATTAATAGTGAAAACAGTCATGGTTGTGGTGTAATTATCAAACAGGAAGGAAATACATACACTGTCTTGACTGCTGCTAATGTTGTAGGAGAAAAATCAGGCAAATATAAAATTACTACTTCTGATGGAAAATCTTATGAAGCAAAGGATATTAAGCGACTTCCGGATAATATAGATTTAGCAGTAGCTAAATTTGTGAGCAATAAAACTTATAGAGTAGCCAAGCTAGGAAACTCCGATACCATCAAAAGTAACGATAAAGTTTACGTTTTTGGGTTTTCCAAAACAACAAGTACAACCAAAAAAAGCGTAGAACATTTTGCACCAGGAAAAACAACTGCTAATGCTTCCAATGCCTCAAAATCATTGCAGAATGGTTATGCGTTAATGTACGACAATCAAACATTAGCAGGAATGAATGGTAGTCCAGTATTGAACGAAAACGGTGACTTAATCGCCATTCACGCTGATAGTGACACAGCAGAGGAAGCCTCAGAAAATCCCAATGTTGCCGTACTCAAAACCACCCGAAATTTTGCTGTACCGATTAATACTTTTGTGCAACAGTCAAAAACTGTTGGAATTGACCTGCGTATTTCTTTACCTGCAACCGTTGCTACATCACCTAAAGGTGATGAGTATTATATTCAGGGTGGGCAAAAGGAGATTAAAGGTGATTTAAAAGGAGCGATCGCAGATTATAGTAAAGCAATTGAGGTTAATCCACAATATGCTGAAGCTTACAATGATAGAGGTATAGCTCGCTTTAAATTGGGTGACAAACAAGGAAGTATCGAGGATTTCAGTCAAGCACTGCGGATTATTTCCATCGGGACTAACGCCCGCTATAATCGCGCTTATGCTTACTTCCAATTGCAAAATTATCAATCGGCAATTGCTGATTTTAACGAAGTATTACGAATTAATCCCAACAATGCTGATTCCTATATTTACCGGGGTATTGCCCGTTTGGAATTAAAAGATAAGCAAGGAGGAAAAGCAGACTTGCAAAAAGCTGCGGAGTTATTTAAACAACAAGGAAGGATGGAAGCATATCAAAAAACACTTGTGATGATGCGCGAACTACAAAAATATCGATTGATAGACTAAGATAACAATCTTATAGGAGAAACCCAAGGAATTGATAGCACTCCAGAAGCAGTTAACGAACCTTATAAAAAAGCAGGAGAGGCAATAAGTCCTTTGCAACAATAAAGAATATTTGAGGCTTTAATATCCCATTGCGTACACATACAAAATCTGGATACGAAATTGTATGTAACAAAGTTGCATTACCTAAATTGAAGCGATCGCCCCTTTACGTATACACTATAGAGTGACGATGCACACCAGTGTACAACTTCACCAAGCGCAACATTACACAAGCTCCTAGCGAAACTCTCAGTTCAAAACTCTGCGAGCCTCTGCGCTTACCTCTGCGAGCCTTTGCGTTTCAACTCCCCCCTCTTTTACGCAAATTTTTTCTACAACACCCCCTTAGAACTGGGGATCGTCCCTGCACGCCGGGGATCGATCTCCACCGCCATTCGCATTGCCCTTGCAAACGCCTTAAACGTCGCCTCAATGATGTGATGGGAATTGATGCCATCTAACTGGCGAATGTGCAGCGTCATTTGGCTATTATTCGCTAGCGCTACAAAAAATTCGCGTACTAGTTGCGTATCATAGCTTCCCACCCGCTGGGTGGGAATTTGCAAGCCGTAGCTGAGATGGGGACGTCCAGAAAAGTCCAACGCCACTTGAATTAATGCCTCATCCAGAGGTGCGAGGAAATTACCAAAGCGGACAATACCTTTGCGATCGCCCAGTGCTTGGCTAATAACTTGTCCGAGGGTAATACCTACATCTTCGTTAGTGTGGTGGTCATCAATATGTAAGTCTCCCGTAGCTTGGATATCCAAGTCAATTAACCCATGAGATGCTATTTGATGCAGCATGTGATCTAAAAACGGAATGCCAGTAGCTGCATTGCAAACCCCTGTACCATCGAGATTAATCGTGACTTGTACATCCGTTTCCCCCGTAGTGCGGCGTAAAGAGGCAATACGCGGGGTTTTGGTGGACTGATTGTTGGATGAAGAAAGAGTTTGGCGATCGCTTATTTGCATAGGTATTAGGGATTAGGTATTGGGGATTGGGTATTGGGTATTGGGGTTTAGGGATGGAGTATTGGGTAGTGGGTATTGAAAATAATTTCCTAGTCCCTAGTCCCCAGTCCCTAATCCCCAGTCCCCCTTACATTCCCATGATTTCATATCCTGAGTCTACATACAGGACTTGCCCTGTAATTCCGCTTGCCAAGTCGCTACACAAGAAAGCTGCTGCGTTACCCACCTCTGTTTGAGTCACAGTACGTCGCAAAGGAGCTACTTTCTCCACATGATGAATCATATCTAGAATACCTCCAACGGCACTTGAAGCTAAAGTGCGGATCGGCCCTGCGGAAATGGCATTCACCCGGATATTTGAGGGGCCTAGTTCCGCAGCCAGGTAACGTACGCTAGCCTCCAGCCCAGCTTTGGCAACTCCCATGACGTTATAGTTGGGAATTGCTCTGACAGCACCCAAATAAGTGAGAGTGACTATGCTTGCTCCTTGTGTCATCAAAGGTTTAGCTGCACCCGCCAGCTGCGCCAAGGAGTAAGTGCTGACTTCTAAAGCTGTATGGAAACCCTCACGGGAGGTTTGGCTAAAGTCCCCACTCAGATCGTCTTTGTTGGCAAAAGCAAGGCAATGGATGAGGATGTCTAACTTGCCCCACTTATCGCGGATTGTCTCAAAAGCAGACTTAACCTGCTCGTCATTTTGGACGTTACAGGGCAGAAACAGGCTAGGGTTGAGGGGTTCTACCAGTTCTGCGACCTTTTTCTCCATTTTGCCTTTTTCATCTGGTAAATAGGTAATGCCGAGGTTAGCACCGGCTTTGTGCAGTTGTTGGGCAATACCCCAGGCAATCGAGCGGTTATTAGCAATGCCAGTAACCAAGGCATTTTTTCCAGTTAAATCCAGCATATAAATTGTTAGTGCGATGTTTCATTAGGAGCATACTAGAATCTGAGTCTAGTTTGTCTTTGTTTTGGACACGATTTACAAATTTGACACTTTCAACTTGAGAAGAGGTGAGGTTATAAAAGATTAAGACCTTTACTGGTTATGGTAAACAACCTCAAGATACTCGGCAAAACCCATTGTGCTTACTTTTCTTACCTATATTCCAGCAACTGTTGCAATGAGAGTTTTATAAAAATCTGTCACAAGTTTGGTATAAACTACATTTAATTATTTTTTTAAAAAATATATTAGGATGCACAAATTCACCTAAGCCTGCTTTGTGCTTCTTGGTTGATATGCTCACATGATGTTTTATGATTATTGACAAGGCTGTTTGCTGCCACAAAATCTGCACTAAAACTTTAAGAGAATCTCAATGAATCTTTCTTTTTTCTTAAAAAACTTATTGTCTACAATTTTGAAAGTACCTAATACAAAGTACTAGATCCCAGTAGGATAAATTTTGTATCATGTTGGACAAACATTTAAGAGGCAAAGAGGTTAAGTATAGGAAAGAACAGAAAGGTTAACAATGTTTTCTTGATTTTTCGGGTGTATTCTTAGGTAATCTATATTTAGTTTTTTCCGGCATTGGGTAGGGGAAGGGAGATGATCGTGACACAAGATAAAGCCCTAGCAAATGTTTTTCGTCAGATGGCGACTGGAGCGTTTCCGCCAGTTGTGGAAACGTTTGAACGCAACAAAACGATCTTTTTCCCCGGCGATCCTGCAGAACGAGTTTATTTTCTTTTAAAAGGTGCAGTGAAACTATCCAGGGTGTACGAGGCAGGAGAAGAAATTACCGTAGCGCTACTGCGGGAAAATAGCGTTTTTGGGGTTTTGTCCCTACTAACGGGAAACAAGTCCGATCGCTTTTATCATGCAGTTGCTTTTACACCTGTAGAATTGTTATCAGCTCCAATTGAACAGGTGGAACAAGCACTCAAAGACAACCCAGAATTGTCGATGTTAATGTTGCGAGGCTTGTCTTCGCGGATTCTCCAGACAGAGATGATGATTGAAACACTTGCTCACCGTGATATGGGTTCGAGGTTGATCAGTTTTCTATTAATTCTCTGTCGGGATTTTGGTGTTCCTTGTGCAGATGGAATCACAATTGACCTCAAGCTATCTCATCAGGCGATCGCTGAAGCAATTGGTTCTACTCGCGTCACCGTCACCAGGTTACTAGGCGATTTGCGCGAAAAGAAGTTGATTTCCATACACAAGAAAAAAATCACTGTTCATAAGCCTGTTACCTTAAGTCGGCAATTCACTTAAAAGCACTTGGGGATTGGGGATTAGGGACTAGGGACTAGGGATTGGGCATTGGGAATAGGTGAAAATGATGAATGCTGAATGCTGAAAATTTCATAATTCATAATTCATAATTCATAATTTTTATGCCCCTTGCCCCTTGCCCCTTGCCCTGATAAATTAACTTTTTCCCGACTTCTGCAAGAAGTCTTCCGATCCCCCACACAAAACGCCTGAAAGTAGTAGGCTGTATCTGGAAGGATTTCTTCGGTAAATATTAAAGATGGCCACCGGGTACATCCTCATCATTGCAATTTTAATTTTAGGAGGCGTTATTGCCACCGTGGGCGATCGCATAGGCACGCGGGTTGGCAAGAAACGGCTCTCACTATTTAACCTACGACCAAAAAACACGGCTGTATTAGTAACGATTTTGACAGGATTGGGCATTTCAGCATCAACCCTGGGAATTTTATTTTTAGCCGATGAAGGCTTGCGTAAAGGCGTATTTGAACTAGAGGACATTCAAAAAGACCTTAGGCGTAAGCGCGTACAGTTAGAGAATACAACTCAACAACTTGATACAACAAAACAAGAGTTAGACCAAGCCAGAAAAGAACAAACAAAAGCTCAACAAGACTTGCAGGAAATTAATAAATCCTTACAAGCCGCTAATGCCAAGCAACAGCAAACACAAACCCAACTCAACCGCACTATTGACCAAAAAGCGCGAACCCAAGCCCAACTCCAACGTACCCAAAAACAGCTAGATCAAGTAGCAACTCAGTACCAGCAAGCTATGGCTCAGTTGCAAAACGTTTATCAAGAGAGAAACAAGCAACTAGCCGAAATTAAAGGACTCCGGGCAGAACGCCAAAGACTTTACGAAGAAGCTAAACAAGCAATTGCCGAAGCCCAAGCGGCCATTGACAAACGCGATCGCGAACTTGCCAAGCGCCAGGAAGCTATTGAACAGCGCGATTTCAAAATCGCCGACCTGGATCGCCTGATGCAACAGCGCAATGTTGAAATCGCAGCGCGAGAGCAAATAATTGCCCAACGAGAAACTCGCCTGAAAGAATTAGAAAAACAACAGAATTATCTCGAACAGGAAGTCGCAAGGCTGGAGAAATATTACCAATCTTTTCGTGACTTACGCCTGGGGAAACTAGCATTAGCCCGCGGTCAAGTTCTTGCTGGTGGTGTAGTTCGCGTCCAACAGCCTTCTGCTGCTCGTCAGGCAGTTATCCAGTTATTGCAAGAAGCCAACAAAAGTGCCAGCATCGAATTAACCGAGCCTGGGATCAATCCTCCCCCAAATGTGCAGGTACTGCGTGTTACCGAGGAACAAATTGAGCAATTAAGCAAGCAAATTAAAGACGGTCGAGAATATGTAGTGCGAATTTTCTGTGCAGGCAATTATGTGAGAGGGGAAAAGCCGATAGAATTTTTCGCCGATGCATCACTAAATCAAGTCGTTTTTTCGGGAGGTGAAGTGCTGGCTGCAACTACGGCCGATCCCAAAAACATGACATCTTATCAACTGCGACAGCGGTTAGAATTGTTAATTTCTGCCTCGCAATTTCGTGCGCGCAATGCTGGAATTTTAGAAGATATTCAAATAGATGGTACCTTTATCCGCTTTATTGCTCAGTTACGGCAATCAGACCAACGACTAGATATCAAAGCAATTGCAGCACAAGACACTTATACTGCTGGGCCATTAAAAGTTAGATTGCTAGCAATTCAAAATGGACAAGTGATTTTTAGTACTTAAAATAGTGAAGATATTGTTAGTAGTTAGTAGTTAATAGTTAGTAGTTGATTACTACCTACTATCCACTAACCACTATCTACTATCCACTAACCACTAACCACTAACCACTAACAATTCCTAATATTAGAAACGTTTAATATTACTTTGATATGAATACTAGTGAATTTACACCAACTCAACCAGTGATTTTGGGCTTCGATCCGGGTAAAGATAAGTGTGGTCTAGCGGTCATGGGACTAGACCGAAAACTGCATTACCACGAGGTTGTACCATCAGGTGAAGCGATCGCCACTATTAAAACACTGCGGCAAAAATTTCCTATCTCCTTGATGGTCATGGGGGATCAAACCACAGCCAAGCGCTGGAAACAGCAATTGCAACAAGAACTATCAGATCAGTTGAATATCATGTTGGTCGATGAACGCTACACCAGCTTAGAAGCACGCGATCGCTATTGGCAAATGTACCCCCCCAAAGGAATCATGAAACTTTTACCACAAGGTATGCGAACACCTCCACGACCAATAGATGACATTGTTGCTATTCTTCTGATTGAAAGATATCTCAATCGCCTTACAGAATCAGCAAAATGAATGATGAATTATGAATTATGAATTATGAAATTTTTTTATCATTCATAATTCATAATTCATAATTTTATAGTTCCGCGCGAATTGTAAAAGCATAGTCTCCTCCTGGCTCGAGCTGGTAATCTCGTTGCTCCAAAAAGCGACCAAGGGGTTCTTTAATTAAGGCACGACCTTGAGATGGTTTCACAGACAACTCTCCCCGGCGAAAGTGCCATTGGAATTGCCACTCAAAATCTCCTGCTCTTACTTCACCTTCAAGTAAGCCGTATTGCCAGGATTGACGGATAATCCGGACATGGGCAGTAGTTTGTGGTAAACGTTTAGCACTCACGTTGCTTGATGTCAAAATGGATAAAAGCTAACCAGTTATAGCTTTACATTTACCCAAAATACATCAAATACACCTATGGAAGTAATTGAAATTTCTAACTTAATTGGGTTGAAAATCAATTTCTCTACAGAAGCGCCTAATAGCAATAAATATGGCTCATTCGAGTGCAATTAATTTGATCCTGCTTGCACATCAGATGAGCCGAACCTTTGTCTTGGTTATATTTGATTTCAACTGAAAATAGCCTTGGCAAGCGAACTAGAGCTTGCTTGTTGGCAAACCATAACATCTTACCAAGAGTTACTGCCAGCCGATTCTCCCTCGAAAGGTTGAACTCCTATATTGGGATACTCATCGTCATTTGGACCAAAAATTCTGATTGCAGCTTCGGCAACATAACGGATAATCTTAAGCGGCAAAGTCACAAGATAATAGACAAAATTTCGTGCTTGCTTGAGCGTAAACATAGTTTTTTCTCCAATTTTCCTGCTAAAAAGTTTTATTTTTCAGGCTGTTGCTTCTCATGTCATTATGAGTATTAAGATGACTACATGAGGTGTTTAACTAAGACCAATATCGAACTCATACTAATGATTAGCCTCGTCTCTATTTTCAAGTTATGAAAACAATGTGAGGAATTTGTGAGGAAAGACGAGTCTGCAATTTTATTCGGTCTAATATTTTTCAATCCATTACTGGGTTGGGCAGTAGGTACTGCTGCTGGTGCGATTTCAGGATTGGTAGCAGATATCGGGATTGATGACAATTTCATTAAAGAAATTGGCAATTCCCTAGAACCTGGAACTTCGGCTCTGTTCGTCTTGGTTCGGAAGGTCACTCCAGACAAAGTCCTGGAAGACCTCAGCCGCTTTGGAGGTAAAGTTCTGCGAACTTCGTTATCGAAAGAGGATGAGGCAAAGTTGCAAGAGGCTTTGAATCAAGGATCAAAAATTGCAAGCGTCGAAAATAATCCCACAGTTTGAACTTAAAGTTTGGGAAAGGGGTAGCAACAAATAATTTCTAGTTACCCCTTGACAAACACTGATACATCTGACATATTTGTATGTATGCGAGATTTGCGGGTATAGCTCAGTGGTAGAGCGTCACCTTGCCAAGGTGAATGTCGCGCGTTCGAATCGCGTTACCCGCTTCTGGATTTAATCCCCTTCGCTTAGGAGAAAGTCCCCGCCGTGTACGTGACGATTTACGGAGCGGTTTGTGGAGTACTATACGGAAGCATTACAGGGAGTGTAATGGTGAGGTGATTGCAGCGATCGCCGTAGACATCTGAAGAATTTAAACATTCCCAAGTCTAGCAAACAAGATTTGTGTAGGATGAACTACACTTGATTAAGAGAGACTTGTGTAAATGGCTTGATTGTCAGGTGCAAACCTTTTTTACCACTGAATGGAACCAAAATACATTCAGTGTGCAAGAAAAACACAAACTGGCTGAATTGTTATAAAAAAGCTTAAAGGAGAGTATCTAGCCTCAAGAACCTTGATCAGGAAATGATATTCTCTTGCTGTTGAACACACGCTCAAGTTACAAGACCGCTTGTGCAATCCCAAAAACCAGAAAAACTTGACTTCAATAGCGAATATCCCTGTCCCTGCCGTCGTCGGGGCCGGTTAATTCCGATTACCTTAACAGAAGCGTTTGGATGCGATCGCTGTCAGCAAATATTTGTGGCCGAAGAAAATGGTTATGTGCTAGAGCAGCTTTCCACTACTTATCCTTACAAACGTGCTTGGCGCTGGACAGGTTCTAGCTGGCAAGTTGTCCATCCACGCTTAGGAGAAAGCTATCTACCAGTAGCACTTGGCATTATTTTCGTGCTAGTGATTATATGGTTGCCATTAGCGCTACGCTTAGCAAGTGGTTCGAGCATAATTGCTTGGGCAATGGTAGCGGTGCTACTGGCGATTCTACCCGCACTGATGGTCTGGCTTACCTACAGACGTTAAGTAAATGACAGTGGATGCTTTTGATGATATCCCCGGAGCAATTGCTAGCGCCAAACGCGCCTATGGTGCTTCCTTAAAATTGGGAATGACCAAGGGTGCAGATCGCAGCCGTGCCGTTTTGGCAATGGCAGAAGCGCTACAACGCTCTTTTGACGACATTTTAGAAGCTAATACTTTAGATCTAGAAGCTAGTCGGGAAATGGCAGTACCAGATTTGATTCTGGACTGGCTGAAGCTGACACCAAAACGACTAGAAGCGACTTTAGAAATTTTGCAACGCTTAGGGGAATTATCAGATCCGCTGCGGCGCGTGCGTAGTGCTGACTACCAACTAGAAGATTCTCAGACTTATACGCAGTTAATGCCTTTGGGTGTAATTGCGTTTATCTACGAAGCGTTTCCTGAATTAGCTGCGATCGCCGCAGGTTTATGTATTAAAACAGGCAACACTCTGATTCTCAAAGGTGGTACAGAAGCTAGCCATTCTAACGCAGCGATCGCTGATGCATTGCAAAATGGTATTGCTGATGCTGGTCTACCACTTGGCTGTATAGAATTGATCCAAACAGAACATGGTGCTTCTATTCGCGATTTAGTCAGCCAAGACCAATATCTGAACTTAGTCATTCCCTACGGACGTTCTAGCTTGGTACAGCAGGTAGTGCGGCAGTCTACAGCGCCCGTATTAAGATCAGCGATGGGGAATTGTTATCTTTACTGGTCTTTGAATGGCAGTTTGGAAATGGTGCGGTGGATGATTGTAGATAGCCATTGCAGCGAACCCGATCCAGTAAATGCGATCGAAAAAGTTTTGATTCATCGGCAAGCCATGCCATCTTCCTTGATTACCTTGTGGAACAGCTTGCAGGAAAAAGGCTTTGAAATTAAAGGAGATGCGGAACTAGTAGAGGCCTTTCCGCAATTGCATCTAGCTAAAGAAGGAGAATGGGGAAGCGCTTATTTAACCAAGACAGTAGCTTTTAAACTAGTGGATAGCTTAGAGGCTGCGATCGCCTGGATTAACCAATACAGCAGCGGTCATGCCGACTGCATCGTTACAGAATCCTACCAGGAAAGTCGGCAATTTGCCCTAGGAGTCAATAGCGCCTCCGGTTACATTAACGCCTCCCCACGTTTCAGCCGTAATCCGGCACGGGGAGATAATGTATTTCTGGGTATGTCGAACCAGAGAGGTCATCGACGCGGATTAATTAGCTTAGAAAGCCTGACTACCGTCAAGCATATTGTGCAGGGAAACGGCAGATTTTAGTCAAGAGTCAAGAGTCAAGAGTCAAAAAGTTTGAACTATTGACTCTTGACTCTTGACTTATTGTTTCTTGTCTGCCAATTTTACATTCGTAGCCAGACCTAACGCTTGCAGCAACTGAATAGTCATCCAAGTCATGTCAATTTCCCACCATTTCAGCCCGTGACGAGCTGAGTACTGAAAGGCATGGTGGTTATTATGCCAACCTTCACCGTATGTAACCAAAGCCACCCACCAACAGTTTGTGGAGTTATCACCTGCATCATAGGTACGATAACCGAATTTGTGGGTAGCACTGTTGACAAACCAGGTGCAATGCCAGACGAGGATAAGACGAACAAAAACCCCCCAAACAACAAACGGCATACCACCCAGCGCTAACAATAGTAAACCCAAGGCAACTTGGAGCCAAACTAAATTGTTTTGAAAAAACTGATAAACTGGGTCATCGCCAATATCTTTCGTAAAGCGAGGGACTTCTGGCTGAAGTGGTGATTGATACATCATCCAACCCATGTGGCTCCACCAGAAGCCTTTATTGGAATCATGGGGGTCTAACTCCTTATCCGAATACAAATGGTGCATTCGATGCATACCTACCCATTCGATTGGCCCTCCTTGGCAGGCGAGAGTTCCGCACAAAACCAAGAAGTACTCCAGCCACTTAGGAGTTTGAAAACTACGGTGGGTGACTAGGCGGTGATAACCCAGAGTAATACCTAAGCCACCTGTTACCCAATGGAGAAACAAGCACACACCGACTGCTTTCCAGCTAAAGAAACTGGGAACTAGAGCAAGTAGAGCTCCAGCGTGCAAAATAGTCAAGAATGTGACGTGTACCAAATGGGTTCGGGATTTTGTTGATGTAGCAATTGTCATGCAGTAACCTGAATAGGAATTGTTCAGCCTAGTCTGCGCGATCCGTAAATCCGCATATTATGATTTTTTTGTGAAAGAGGGACTAATGAACAGCTTG
Organism: Fischerella sp.; assembly: GCF_013388695.1. Lineage (NCBI taxonomy): Bacteria > Bacillati > Cyanobacteriota > Cyanophyceae > Nostocales > Hapalosiphonaceae > Fischerella > Fischerella sp. The sequence goes on along the minus strand of NZ_JACAEU010000115.1, from coordinate 70,317 downwards.
GAACAGCTGCGGCAAGCAGAACAGGCACTGTTACAGATTTTTTCTGGAATTGACGCTCAGGTCAAGGGAAATCTTCATCGAGTTTTAAATGCCTTTCGCCATCATAGAGTCGGCGCACACCATTTTGCAGGTGTCACAGGATACGGTCACGATGATTTAGGCCGAGAAACTTTAGACAAAGTCTTTGCGGAACTTATGGGTGCTGAGGCAGCTGCTGTACGAGTGCAGTTCGTTTCTGGAACCCACGCGATCGCCTGTGCCTTATTTGGTGTCCTCCGTCCTGGTGACGAGATGCTCGCGGTGGCTGGTGCTCCCTATGACACATTAGAAGAAGTAATAGGTTTACGGGGTCATGATCAAGGCTCCCTTATAGAGTTTGGCATTCGCTATCGCCAATTGAATCTTACTCCAGAAGGAACAGTAGATTGGCAAGCTTTAAGCCGAGCGGTGGAGGATAACACTAGTTTAGTCTTAATTCAGCGCTCTTGTGGCTATTCCTGGCGTCCTAGTCTATCAATTGCCGATATAGAAAAAATTATTCACTTAGTCAAGCAGCAAAATCCTAACACGATTTGTTTTGTTGATAATTGCTACGGCGAATTTATCGAAACCCGTGAACCTACCCACGTCGGAGCCGATCTCATGGCGGGTTCCTTGATTAAAAACCCAGGCGGTACTATCGTTACCGCTGGCGGTTATGTCGCCGGTCGCGCTGATTTGGTAGAGGCGGCTGCGTGTCGGCTTACTGCGCCTGGTATCGGTAGTTACGGTGGTGCTACTTTTGACCAAAATCGCCTCCTCTTCCAAGGCTTATTTCTCGCACCTCAGATGGTAGGAGAAGCCATGAAAGGCACTCACCTAACTGGTTATGTTTTTGACAAGCTTGGTTATCCAGTTAATCCCGCACCCTTTGCTCCCCGGCGTGATGTGATCCAGGCAATTAAACTCGGTTCCGCTGAGAAGCTAATAGCTTTTTGTAAGGCGATACAACAAAATTCACCCATCGGTTCTTATCTTGACCCTATTCCTGATGAAATGCCAGGTTACGAAAGTAAAGTCGTTATGGCTGGCGGGACATTTATTGAGGGTAGCACATTAGAGTTCTCTGCTGACGGCCCGTTGCGAGAACCTTATGTGGTTTATTGCCAAGGCGGGACTCATTGGACTCATGTGGCGATCGCCCTAGAAGCCGCAATAGAAGTGGTGGGGCCAGCCTGAAGAAGATGGAGAGTGAAGGCAATTTTAGATCTTTAGATTGTTAACTGTGGTGGGGTAGGCATCTTGCCTGCCTTTATTGTTTATTAATGATTTCAGAAAACTACAAGCATAATCTACCTGCTAATGAAGAGGACACGGGGACACGGTAGACTTCTTGCAGAAGTCGGGTAGGGGCAAGGTGAAAACGAAAGATTTAGGCAAATTTATCTATTCAATCAACTTTAGTTAGAGGAAATCTATCTATTTCGTTGAGATGGAATGAGAGACGTTTTTCAGATGTCGATCTCTTATGAAATTTCTACGATCAAGTACACAAGTACAAGTAAATTCTGCTCAACTACTATTCAAAAATTTAATGTTTTTAAGGAGTTTGATATATGCACGGACAAATGTGTTGGCTTCCTAGGCTTGGCGGTAATGGAGAGAAAATTTTGCACTTGAGAACTGCACCTAATCAGCCCTGGCAACCATACAGAACTTTTCCAGAAGTTGTACCAGATTATGCAATACCTGGAGGTTCCAAAGGATGGGCAACCTATCAAAAATTGCTGCTAGCAGGCTGGACTTTAGTTTCTACTGCACAAGCGCAAGCCTCTTTAATTGTGCAGGAAAAGAAGACCGCCTAAAGCTATTAGGTGGGTGCATCTTGGGGGGGACGACCTCCAACTTAATACTGGTACTGCGTCATGGATTGCTAGCGACTCACCTACCTGACAGAAAATGCTTCGCTGAATCTGCGAGTCACTGGTTCTAAGATAAAAGTCAAAACCGACTTCTTACGGGTGACAATTTCACCATTAGCAGCCATACCAGGAGTAAATCCTACTTCTTTACCCCGAACTGCGATGGAGTGTTTGTTCAGTTTAATTCTGGTGGGAAATACTAAACCTAATTCCTTATCAACGATCGCGTTTGGACTGACTTGCACGACTTCACCATCAACAATGCCAAATTCCTGGAACGGGAAAGTCGCCATTTTTACCTTTGCTTTCATACCTTCACGAATAAAGCCGATATCACGGTTGAGGACTTTCACTTCTAAGAGTAGTTCTTCTCCATCCGGCAAAATCGACAGTAATTCTTCACCCGATTGCACTGGGCCTTTTGTGGCTTTGACTCTGTAAATTGTTCCAGACACAGGAGCTTGGATAGTTTCTAATTGTCGCTGCTTTTGGGCTTGGTCGAGTTGACCTTGAACGTTAGTTAATTCTTCTTTACGCTTGTTTGTTTGAGTTAATATTTCACTGAGACGTTCTGACTCTAAACGCTGTGCTTGATTTTTAGCCGCTTGATATGATGCTTGTGCTTGCAGAATTTCTTGCTTTTGGGCATCAATATCTTTTTCTAAAGATGTGACTTTATCTTGCGCTTCAGTAACTTTATTTTGGGCGTTTGTAATTTCATCGTTAGCCCTAGTGATTTCAGCATTGGCACGATTGAGTCTGTCTTGTGCTTCCAGGTAATCTATTCTTGGTATCGCACCAGAATTATTAAGCGTACGCAGGCCTTGCTCTCTTTTTTGAGCAATCTCTAGGTTGCTGGTAACTTTTTCCTGAATCTTTTCGGCGTTGACTAGGTTTGTTTTGGCGTTGGCAAGGCTGCTTTTAGCATTGATGAGGTTATCTTGCAACCGAGTCAGGCGGACTTTAGCTTGCTCGATTAGCGCCGCCTGACGATTTGCTTCTGCTTCCGCCGCAGCTTGACGCGCTTTGTAGTCTTTCAAGCGTGAGGTTAAAAGTTCATCTTGCAGTTGCGTACCTGTATTTTTAGCTCCCGTGCGTTCCGCATCCAAACGCCGCAAGTCTTCTTGAATCAGTCTGGCAGATTTAGCCAAGCGGATCACATCAGATTGCTGTAAATCTGGATCGCGTTCTATCAACGGCTGACCTTTAGTGACGCGATCGCCTTCTTTAACTCTCACCGCTAAAATCGAGCCATTCCCCAACGATGTTACCGGTCGTACTTGGGTAGAAGCGATTAACTCCCCCGATGCAGTCGCCACTTCATCTACTTGGGAAAAATGCGCCCAAGCGATCGCTCCTAAAACTACTACACTAATTGTTCCTGCTAATAATCTTGTGTATAAAGGCGGCAATTCCTGTACCGCCTTACCCAATTCATAAGAAAGTTGTTCGGTTGGTTTAGCAAATGCCTGTTTTGTTTGACGTGCTTGAGCAGCATTTGCAGCCAGGGAATATCTCATAGAATTTTCGATAGGGGATAGGGGATAGGGGATAGGGGATAGGGGATAGGGGATAAGGACTAAATATAAATTCTTCCCGATCCCCGATCCTTGATCCCCACTCCCTAATTAAACTGCTAAATAACGCCGCAAAAAATGTTCCAGTGTTTCCAACTTAAAACCGAAAATCGCTTCTAAGTTGTTAATCTCTTCAGTTGTACAGAAAAATTCATTTGCTAGCAATGTGCGGAAGGTTCCCAAATTTTTTTGTCCTTGGGGATTAATAAAACCCAAGGCACCACGTAACCCGTCAATCACAAACAGTGGCGGATTAATTATTATTGGCTCTTTGTTAAAGATGCGACCGAAAATTTTGGGAATATCCTCTCGCAATAAAATCTCCGGGCCACCGACTGATAAAATTTGATTGCGAGCGGCTGCAACTGTCACTGAATCGACTATCATCCTTGCCAAATCATCTGTACTTACAATCGAAGTCCGGTTTTTGGGGTCGCCAATCAGCAAATATATCCCCGTTTCCCGAAATCGTTCTGCCAATGGCAGCAAGTTAGATGCTAATCCAGCTGGACGTAAAATTGTGTAATTTAGACCACTGCTTTCCAGATATCTCTCAACTGCTCGTTTCGCCTTGAACACCGGAGCATCTTCATATCCCCGATCTGCTCCTAATACGGAAATGAAAACAAAGTGCTGTACGCCGTTGGCTTTTGCCTGGTCAATCAGTTCGATATTGGCACGGTAGTCTAAAGCTAATGGATCGCCATCGGAACCGTGGGTACTGATAATATACTGTACGCCTTGACAAGCTTTCTGAATATCTTTTTCTTGTCGTAAATCACCGATAAAGATGTCAGCACTTCGGTGTTCTAACTCACCATAGCGTGAGGTGAGGCGGACAAATGCCCGAACTGACATTTCCCGTTCGCGCAGGAGTCGCACGACACGACGACCAATTCCTCCCGATGCTCCAGTGACTAGAAACATAGCGATAGTGGATAGTGGTTAGTGGATAGTGGTTAGTGGTTAGTGGTTAGTGGTTAGTGGTAAAAAATCAACTACTAACTACTAACTACTAACTACTAACTCTTCCCTAGTATATGTAGGGTGTGTGGTGGGGCTGCGTTGATACTGCAAGTAAACAATCAATCAAAATGCCGCCACGCACCATCTGTTTTTGGTGCGTTACGCTTCGCTTTCACACACACTACTAATTTAATAATTATTTTATAAATGCTCTGTTATCCCTGGCGATTAGAAATCGCAGCTATATAAATGAAATCCACCTCCGCGGACTGATGGAAAATCAAAGGTTTTGAACGCACCGCTGATTAAGTTTGGTGCTGGAATGCAAAGTTATTATGCTTGGTGATTGTGAAGAGAGGCGATCGCCACAACTCGTCACTTCATCGAAACAATAAATAAAGTCAATTTCAATAAGCAAAAAGGCAGATTGCTTGCTCCTAAAGCCAAAATGCTTACTCAAAATGCCCGATCGCTTTCTCCTAAACGGTAGATTCAGCAAGCAAAAAGGCATATTACTTATTCAAAATGCTTGATCGCTTTCTCATTTCAGTAGATCGCGTATTCATTTTGGTGTTTTCCGCAAGCAAACAGCGGTTTACTTTCTCAAAATGCTTGAATGCTTTCTCATTTCAGTAATTCACGCACTCATAACAGCGATCGCTGTCTAGCAAAAGCCATTGGAGATTTGCTAGAACATCGATAAAAAGTTTTCCCAATCCCTCTCATATCTCAAGTTCCACAATTACTGGCACATGATCGCTAGGCTGAAGTAATTTTCTGGGAGCTATATCAATAGTGCAGCTTTTCGCACGCTCATATAAGCTTGGTGTGAGATAGTGATGATCAATTCGCCAACCCAAATTACGGGCAAAAGATGCGGCGCGATAGTCCCACCAAGTGTAGTGTTCGCCTTCGGATGTAAATTTGCGAAAAGCATCCGCAAATCCTAATGCGAGAACATCTCGTAAGGCTTGGCGCTCTGGCTCGGATGCCATAATATGATTTTCAGTCTTTACCTTTTCGTTGATATCTTTGCTTTCCAAGGCAATGTTGAAGTCGCCACACACACAAATGTCAGGTGTAAAGACTTGTAGAGTTTGCAAATATTCTCCCAACACAGCCAACCAACGCAGTTTGTATTCGTATTTCTCGCTACCCACCGCTGCACCGTTGGGTACGTAAAGATTTACGATGCGGATATCATCAATTACACCAGTTATGACCCGCTTTTGCTCATCCCATTCTGGCGGTAATTTCGTCAAAATAGGTGTAAAACCAGTGGTTACAGCTTGTAGGGGTTGCAAGCTCAGAATTGCAACTCCATTGTAAGATTTTTGACCTGAAAAATAGAGGTGATAGCCTAATTGCTCAAAAGGCGATCGCGGAAAATTTTCATCCACGACTTTGGTTTCTTGCATGCACAGCACATCAACCGGATTTTGAGTCAACCAATCAACAACGTGCTGCAAGCGAGTGCGAATCGAGTTGACGTTCCAAGTAGCAATTTTCATTAGTCAATAGTCAATAGTCATTAGTCATTAGTCATTGGTTAGTGGTTAGTAGTTAGTGGTTATTCTCCTACTCTCCCTATCTCCCCATCTCCCACTCTCCCACTCCCCCACTCCTTTCCACATTGATCCCATTGCAGAATTTAGTATTTTTGGCTACAAAATCTTTCATTATCTATGATCCCCAAGATAGATGCAAGCACAACACTATAGACCTTAAATTAAGGAGTGCAGTAGCTTGATGAGTCATGCTGATTGTCTGGTCTGATAGCTAAGTAGTTATCGCAAAGTTCGGTTAACCAGAATTGCACTCTCAGGAGTCAGTTAGGTTAATCTAAAATTCAGATGACTAAGTACAAATGCTCTATGATATTTGTATGTAAGTCCACTTTTAGAGGACAGTATCACCTGCTGAACCAAAACAACTTATGAAAATCGCTCAAGTAGCCCCCTTATGGGAACGAGTTCCGCCTCCAACATACGGAGGAATTGAACTAGTAGTGAGTCGCTTGACCGATGAACTAGTTCGTCGTGGTCACGAGGTCACTTTGTTCGCCTCTGGAGACTCTCAAACTTTGGCTAAGCTAGAAGCAGTGTATCCACGTGCGCTGCGCTTGGACTCTCAGGTCGAAGAGTACACAGTGTACGAAATGCTGGAACTCAGCCAAGTTTACCAACAGGCTGCGGAATTCGACTTAATTCATTCCCATGTAGGGATTTCGGCTTTACCTCTAGCGAGTTTGGTGCCAACACCCACAGTGCATACTCTGCACGGCAGGTTTACAACGGATACCCGTCATGTATACAGCCACCACCACCAGCAACCATACGTCAGCATAAGTAACGCGCAGAGACTGATAAACCTTAATTACGTTGACACGGTTTACAACGGGATTGATCCAGAAGATTATCCTTTTGTAGCTCAACCCCAAGATCCTCCATATTTGGCATTCCTAGGACGTTTCTCACCAGAAAAAGGCCCGCAACATGCGATCGCTATTGCTAAGCAAACAGGGTGGCGGTTGAAAATGGCTGGAAAAGTGGATGTAGTGGATTCTGAATTTTTTGAAAAAGAAATTGCCCCCCAAATCGATGGTCAGCAAATTCAATACCTTGGAGAAGTAAATCACGCGCAGAAAGCAGAACTTTTGGGTAATGCGGCAATTACACTCTTCCCGATTACCTGGCAAGAACCTTTTGGCTTGGTGATGATTGAATCGATGGCAACTGGTACACCAGTAATTGCCACTAATTTGGGTTCCGTACCGGAGGTGATTGCCCAAGGGGTGACAGGCTTTGTATGTCAAAGTTATGATGAAATGGCGGCAATGATTCCTAAAGCTTTGGAGTTAAACCGTCATACCTGCCGAGAATACGTAGAAAACAAATTTAGCGTTACCCAGATGGTCAATGGGTACGAAGCGGTTTATGAACAACTCATCAAAAACCGTATTAGTTTAAATGGGCGCATCCATTCTGCGAAAATCCTTTTTTAAACAACAGTTTTTTGAGTGCATCTAAAAAATCAACAATTTTTTACAAGGAGGACATTAATATGAACATGGGAAGCAACACTTGTCCCTGTTGCGGTGGTTCCCTCCTGCGCCATGTCCGTCAAAGTGAAGTTTATTGGTTTTGTCAGACCTGCCGGCAAGAAGTACCCTTATTGACTGTTAGTCGTCTTTCGAGTGTGGTTGAAGGGAGAAATACAGCAGTAGTTTCACAGTCAACGAGAAATTCCTAGAATTTCATAATTCAAGACTGATGTAGTTCTAACTAAGTTCCCAAAAAGTCTATTAATTAGGAAACTTGCTCTAGAGACTACAGTTTGGGGTCTATAGTCTATAAATTATGAGCTGAGTTAGTAGTGAGTGTGTCCATCGCTTACTAGGAATAGAATTCCCTCTATTCATTCAATAGACTTTTTGCAAAAATTGATTTTTTTGACACAACTATAGATGCACGCAGATAAATTATCTGCGTGCATCTGTGTTTATCTGTTCTTATTTCAGAGTTAAGTAGCCGTCATGAATTGCGTACACCAGAACCCATAAAAATTATTTTACTCTTTGTGTCTTAGTGTCTTGGTGTTTCAAGATTTTTTTAACCACCAAGGCACAAAGGCACAAAGTATTTTCAAATATAGTTATTTTACTGCGATCGCACAATTAAGCTTTTTCAAGAGATGTTTTGTCTTTCAGCTTGAGCGAACAGTTAGGTATTCTAACTCATGTGCTAACTGTATTACTAAAGTTTTAGTCAATTTATCTTATCTACCTTGGATATTCAGTTTGTACTGAAGCTTGTATTTTTCCAGCAATTACAGCAGGTAATTGTAACCATTCATACCAAATATATTTAATATCTTAGTTTGTTATATTGCCGCTAATTAATTACAGGTAATTATCAATCAAATATTCGCATTATCTATTCTCATTCTCCAAAAAAAATGAGTATTTATACTATTTTGAACTCCAATATCTATATTATCAAGACATCATAATATTAATATTCATCGCGCTTAAAAATAAAAACTATAATTAAATTTAATTCCAAATAAAAATACTTCCTCTAGACATTTTTTAGGAGAGTAAGTAATGACTCAAGATTATTCCACAAAGTGGTGGGCTGCTTTTTCATGCCTTGCTTTCATGGAAGGCATTTTACTAGTGATGTTATTTTCTGGACGTGGTTCTGTATTAATCATAGCAGCATTGATTTTCATTGCTATCTTAATGGTTTTTATCCCACGGGCAGAGGATGTTGTTGCGCTGACATTCGACCGGGATAAAATAGACAATAAAATTAATTCTCTCAACAAAAAACTAACTACCACAAAGAATAGAGTTGATAAGTTATTTGTTTTATCAATACCAGAATCAATGTATAAAACCTTGCAAAAAATTAACTCTGGTAACTATGGTAATTATGATCTAACAGCCAAATTAGAAAGAGAACTCTACTTCTTAAGGGATGTAGGTTATATTGAAGATATGGAAGAAATTCGTGATATCCCTTACAAGGGAAGTAACCTGTCTAATTACGTAAAAATTACAGGAACAGGTAAGCAGTTTATTGAACTGCGGAAAAGTATTGAGGAAGAAAATAATAAGGGGAAAAATTAGTTAAAGATCAATCATCTTGAATTACGTCTAAAAATATATCTAGAATTTGTCTTCCAGAATTTTTAAAGAGCGATCGCTTCTATTCGATACCTCAAGCAAATTATTGCATGAGTGTACCCCTGCTAATTTTTAGGTAGGGGTATGAATTTCGGATCTTAAGTAATACAAATGTATATGAAAATCTTGCTTAGTCTATTGTCTGGACTCGAAAGCATAACTTCTCATAGTTAAAACAGATCGACAATGTTGCAGAACTGATAAATATACGTAAAAATAAAATATATAGCTCAAAAAATATTACAATACAATTTTATTACTCTTGCAGTAAAAAAGGCTCCATAACTCGCCCAAGATTTTACCGTTGTATCTCCCGTAACATAGTTAAAAAAAGCAGCTGAAAATAGTTAAAATTACTTCTATCAAAATAAGCAGGGGCATGGTAAGTTTTAAATCCATTGTCCCCCATTCCGCTCCAGCCAATGCATTTGCACTATCTACACCCTCAACATCTTGAAGAGTTAGTCAAGAATAGTTGCATAGATTTACACTTGGCAGACTTAAATTTTAGGTCTGTTCAAGACAAAACTGCTTATGATTACCTGTTAATTTCAGAACGTGTACCTCGCACAAACACTGGAATGGTTAAGAGTAGCTGGCTACAACGCTACGATCATGTTAGTTCTGGTGGTTGGTGGTGTTCTGGACTCGATCCATTGAATAATTGGCAAGCGATGGAGTGGGGGTGTTTTAAGCCAAACCAGCCCCGACAGAATGAAAAAGGCAAGTGCATTAAGTACGAACATCCTCCCTGTACACCGACGCGAGTATTCTGTCTGCGCGTTAACTTGTGCGTTTGGCAGCAAATTGCCCAACGTTACAATCAAGCCATGCCCGAAAATGTTAGCCTCACGGACAAGGGAGAAGCAGTAGGCTTTTGGCAATGGATCGTGGAACGGAACATACCCGTAATTATCTGTGAGGGTGTAAAGAAAGCGGCGGCACTTTTAACACAAGGATATGCAGCCATAGGTATTCCCGGAATTACAAGTGGTTATCGCGTTACCAAAGATGAATTTGGCAAAGTCATAAGTCGCCAGTTAATATCCGACTTAGCGGCGATCGCTATGACGAGGCGCACCTTCTACATTTGCTTTGATTTTGAAACTGAACCTAAAAAAATCGCAGCGGTAAATAATGCTATCTCCCAACTTGGTTTTTTATTCCAAGCTAAAAATTGCCCTGTACAAGTCATTCAACTGCCAGGGATAGAAAAAGGGGTTGATGAGTTTATCGTCGCCAAAGGTGCGAATGCATTCGAGAAAATTTATCGCCAAAGTGTTGATTTAGAAGTTTACCTTGCCCAAACTAAACCTCACACTGAATTAACAATTTCTGCTGCACTCACGCTTAACAATCGCTATTTAGAGGAAATACCTTTTCCTACTTCTGGATTAGTAGGAGTGAAGTCAGCAAAAGGAACAGGTAAAACTACAGCACTACAAACCGTAGTTAAAAAAGCTCAAAGCAGAAATCAACCTGTTTTATTAATTACTCACAGAATTCAACTCGGTCGATTTTTATGTGAAAAAGTTGGCATAAATTGGGGAATAGGGTTAGGGGAATGGGGAATGGAAGAACAAAAACAATTCCTAGTTCCCAATAAGTATCTTGGTTTATGTGTTGATTCTATTTGGAAACTGAATCCAGAAGATTGGCAAGGAGCAATAATAATTTTAGATGAAGTTGAACAATCTTTGTGGCATCTTCTCAACAGTAATACTTGTAAAGAAAAGCGCGTTAAGATTTTAAATATATTTCAGCAATTAATTTCTAAAGTATTGACTACAGGTGGATTAGTTATTGCTCAAGATGCCGATTTATCAGATGTTTCTTTAGAATATTTACAGGCATTATCAGGAATTAACTTAACGCCTTGGGTGGTAGTTAATCAGTGGAAACCCCAGCGGGGTTGGGATGTAACTTACTATGATTCACCGAATCCAACACCGTTAATTCATCAACTTGAATTGGATTTACTGGCTGGGCGTAAATGCTACGTTACCACAGATAGTCGCTCTGGACGTTACAGTTGTGAAACAATAGCAGGTTACTTAAAAGAACGTTTGCAAAGATTGCTAACACAATTTCCTAAAACCTTGGTAGTTAGCAGTCTCACAACAAATACACCTGGTCATGAAGCAGCAGACTTTATTGCAACTATTAATCAAAAAGTAACTGAATATGATACTGTTTTCGTTACTCCTAGCTTAGGAACAGGAATTAGCATTGATGTACAACATTTTGACTGTGTTTACGGTATTTTTCAAGGAGTAATTCCTGATTCGGAAGCACGACAAGCATTAGCAAGAGTACGCGATGATGTACCGCGAATAGTTTGGTGTGCAAAGCGAGGCATTGGTTTAATTGGCAGTGGCAGTACAAATTATCGCTTGCTATCTTCTTGGTATCAGGAAAATCAAAAAGAAAACTTAGCTTTACTCAGTCCATTGCATAAAGTGGATGTAGATTTGCCATTAGTTTATGATCCTATTCACTTGCGAACTTGGTCTAAATTAGCTGCAAGGGTGAATGCTTCTATCAGCATCTATCGTCAATCGCTGAAAGATGGCTTGATCGGCGATGGTCATCAAATTCAGATGCGGAGTAATGCTGTTCAAAATAATATTATTCGCGATTTACGCCTTGCCTTTTTAGCAACTGATCCAAATGATTTGCCAACTCGCAGAAGATTGATTCTAGAAATTGTTAAAGTCCAAAAAGATTGGTCACAAAGACGCCAAAGAGCGAAAGAAATTAAACGTAAAATTAGAGAAATTAAGCAACAAAATCAATTAGCAGCAGCAAATGCTGTAGCTAATGCTAGAGATATTGATTACGTAGAATATGAGCAGTTCTTAGGCAAACATTCACTGACTGATGAAGAACGTAATCAAATCAAGAAATATATTCTTAGACAAAGATATGGTATACAAATTACTCCCCAACTAAAATTACGGGACGATCAAGGTTATTATTGGCAATTGTTAATTCACTATTATCTCACTCATGAAAGCGAGTATTTTCGGCTTAGAGATAAGCAAGAATGGCATCAACAATTATCGTGGGGAGAAGGTAAGGTTTTTCTACCAGATTTAAAAATATACACCCTTAAAGTTGAGGTAATGAGGGCATTAGGAATGCTTCAATTCCTTGAACCAGAACGAGTTTTTACCGAAAATGATGCTGATTTACTTTTACTGAAAAATACTGCTGTTCAATGTAGTAAACACATTAAAAGAACACTTGGTATTAATTTGGTGAGGGGAAAAGAGGACGTTTCGCCAATTAAAATACTCAGCCGATTGTTAAATTTGTTGGGTTTGAAGTTACAGCGCATCAATGAAGTTTATCAAATAGAATCAAAGACGCTCAATGATGGTAGGGATAAAATATTTGCAGTTTGGCATCAAAGAGATGAGTTGATGTTAGCTAATAGTAAGAACATTGGATGTGATATTGCTAGTTATTCTTCTGATTTTATAGATGCAGCAGGACATATATCTACAGGGACTAAACAAACAAAACATACCTATGCAGCCTACAAATAAGCTTTGAAACATTTAATTTACTCGTAGAAGCAGATAGGGAAGTAGGGAGAGGGTGGGGCTGTGCTAAGTATAGCTTTGTGTAAAAGAGTAGCGATTTTAAACGCAGAGGGGCGCGGAGGTAAACGCAAAGGATCGCAGAGCTTTGGTGCAAAAAGTTCGCTATGAATTTATGCAATTTTTTACTAAGTTGTTCACAACCTCGGTAGAATTTCTGGTAACAAATGACCGGGAACTTTGGATAATGCCAGATTTTGTCCCTGTATTCCTAATTCATCGTGGAAAGCACGAATTGTTTTGACCACATAATTGAATGTAGCTTGATATACCTCTGATTTTTGATTCAATCCATTTAAAGCTTGCAAATGGTTTTCTAATGCTGCTTCTAAATGTTGAGAACGAGAGGTTTTATCGCTACTAAAATGCTGGTCTGTTGCTAGCTGAAAATGGGCTAATCCTAAGTTATTGTGAGTAGCAAACACATCAAAGCTTAAAGTACCAACACCAAGGGAGTGAGCCAGGGTTAGAGATTCTTCATAGGCATTAACGCACTGTTCTAAGAACTTATGCCGTTCTTCTTTTGTAGTTTGTGATTGATTTGCTAGGTGCCAGTAGGCAGTACCAAGATTATTTTGTGTGGCAGCGCAGGCGGAGGGAACATGTCCTGGAGTGCGATATTTTAAAGCTTCTCTGTACGCATCAATTGCAAGCCGCAGATTTTCTGCCGTATTTTCGTACTGTGCTAAATTCCAATGAGCAGTACCGATGTTATTTTGAATCATGCCATATTTGAGCGATTCCTGTTCGGGACTATAGTGAACGAGAGCAAGGTTGTAAGCGGCGATCGCCTTCTTTAAATTCTCCGTCTGTTGATTGTGTTGGGCCAGATGCCAGTAAGCAGTACCCAAGTTATTCTGAGTCGCAGCATACTTTAACGGTTCCATCTCGGCGGTACGAAAATGGAGTGCTTCTTGATAAGCTGTAACAGCTTGCTGCCAGTTTTCTGCTGGGTTTGTAAAACGCGCTAAATCACCGTAAGCTGTCCCCAGATTGTTTTGCACGCGTGCGTAAGTTTCTGGATGTGTATCAGGTGCAATCAGTTTTAAAGCTAACTGATAAAATTCAATACCCTGTTGTATGTAAGATTGGCCTTCTTCAGAGTTAGCTGGTGTGCGGTACAGCATCCAGTAAAGTGTTCCCAAGTCATTCAAAATATCTGGTACTTGCGGCGAGGTTTCATCGTGGGTAATTGCCTCCTGATATGACAGAATTGCCACCATCAAGTTTTCTAAGGTAGTCTGTCCTTGTTCAATCCGCAGGCGATACAAGTTCCCCAAGCGATGGTATGCTACTGCCAGTAGCTCCCCAGAGGCTTGTTTTGAATGTAAATCCTCTATTTCCTCCAAAAGTTCTTGCACTTGCTTGCTTTCATCGCGATCGCTACCGACAGCAGTATTAATCGTTGCCAGTACTAATTCTGTTAACTCTTTGCTAATGTGCGACACACGCATCTGCAATGGAGTTTCATAGGCGGTGACTTGATCGCTAGCCTCTTCCTCCGTAGTAGCTCCTGGTATAAATAATTCCGACTTAATCGGCGAAGGTTCTTGGGGATTATGTCCGCGATTAACACTCGTCTGGAGCTGAAAATCAAAATCTTCTACGGCAAAATCATCATCAGAGACAGATTCTTCAAAAATCGCTTGCTCAAGATTTCCTAAATCCAAACCTCTGGAGCCAGAAAAGCGTTCTGGCGGGGCTTTTGCATGAGTTGCAGGTGTTGGTTCTCCAGCGAACATAAATACACCAGTACGACAACGCCAAAATTGCGGGGCCGACTGTTGAATAGCATACAACCAAGGACGCGGTGTCCATAATAGCAGGCTAGATTCTAAGAAATGGCTGGATTCTGGGCTTGAGAGATGCTGTTCAGTTAGACGCAGGTAGTGCAAAAATAAACGCTGTACTGCCACTGCTTGCTTAGTTAGCTGCTCAACGCCCACAATTTGAAATGCAGGTATTGGCAGTGGCCGTCCTGGAGAATCTTGTGATGCCCCAACGATGGGTGGTGGATAATTTACCAGCCATTGATTGATTTGTGATATGGGGTTAGGGTCGCTTAAATTTAACCGTAAGGTAACTAATCGTGGATAAGCTGGTGTGCTGGCTTCGTGTGTATCTGATGGTTGATATAGCACTTGCCCAACCGGATAAGCCAAAGTTGAATGCAAACGTGCTGCCACCTGATTTCTCAGGTTTAAATCATCACACACAGCTATATAGATTTGTCGCCGCAAACCTAGACTGAGGGCAAGTTTTAGGCGGTGGTATACTTGCCGATTCCACGCAAATTTATCCGAATGTGCAGTATCATTCACGCTCATGGCGGCTAAGGAGCCAAAACGCAGTGTACATCCCTTTTAAGGGCATATTCAAGCAGCCTGTAAATCTGACTTTGACTACGATTTTCAAGTACTTGTTACTCTGCTCAGGATAAATCAAAGTTTTAGGCTTTGAACAGACAAAATGTGTACTATTATACCTTAAATTAGGTGCGATTTTCACAAACAAAAAAACCAGGTTCCCATTAAGGTAGGAACCTGAAGAGGCATAAAAGTCAATTGATTTGTGAAGAAAATTCTTAATCAACTCAGATTGGAAACAGAGAAGGCAACAAAAATCAAACCGCTAACCAAAATTATCCCGGCAATTCCCAAGAAAACATAGTTGCGCTTTTGTTGTGGCGTGGGGGGTTCTGCTTGATATACTTTCGGTTCACGGGCAAAATTATTGAGACGACCGCCTTCTTCTGTAGTGTAGGGCATGAATCAATTCCTTAACTCTGCTTTTTTGTATTATGTTACATAAATGCAACATAACACTCTTACCATCATAAACAATTCGTTATAAAAGTTAGTAGTTAGTGGTTAGTAGTTAGTAGTTGGTTATTGACCACTAACCACTATCTGCTAACCAGCAACCAATTCCTAATTCGTAATCGTTCCAGTCAGCGGTGAAGAGGCATTGGCGTAGTTTTTGATCGGCATTCTGCCAGCCAGATATGCCAGACGCCCAGCTACTGCTGCCATGTTCATTGCACGTGCCATCAATGGTGGGTTTTGTGCTAGGGCGATCGCGCTATTAATCAACAAAGCATCTGCGCCCATTTCCATTGCTTGCGCCGCCTCGGATGGCGATCCAATGCCAGCATCTACGACCACAGGAACAGTGGCATTTTCAATGATGATTTGAATGTTAGCGATCGTTTTTAGCCCCTGGCCGGAACCAATGGGTGAAGCTAAAGGCATTACCGTTGCACAGCCTACTTCTTCCAAATGTTTGGCTAGCATGGGGTCAGCGTTGATATAGGGTAAAACAGCAAAGCCTTCTTTCACTAGCTGTTCGGCTGCTTGCAGAGTGCCAATGGGGTCTGGAAGTAAATATTTGGGGTCGGGAATTACTTCTAACTTGACGAAATTATTATCTTCCTGTCCTAGGAGTTTCGCCATTTCCCGTCCTAAACGTGCGACGCGAATAGCTTCTTCAGCTGTTTTGCATCCAGCAGTGTTGGGCAGCATCCAGATTTTTGTCCAGTCCAGCGCCTCAGCTAAACCTTCGTGTCCGGGGGCGTTGGTTTGCACTCGCCGCACTGCAACAGTAACAATTTGACAACCACTTTCCACCACACTTTGCTGCATTTCTTCAATGTTGCGATATTTGCCAGTTCCCGTCATCAAACGAGAAGTGAAAGTTTTACCAGCAATGACGAGTGGTGAATCTGGGATGGAGAGTTGGGAAATAGCAGAGAGAGTGTGTGGAGGGGGAGTAAGAGTAGCCGAGAAATTAGCAGGGTGAGTGAGCATTTGGTTAGGGGTAGATGACTTGGCCTGGAAGCGCGAGTAATGAAAATGAGAAAGTAGAGAATCAGATTTTTGCTCGCACATTAAATCAGCAATTAATTCTGCTGTTACGGGCGCGAGCAGAATACCATTACGGTAATGACCGACAGCAAAGGTTAAGTTTTTACAAGGACTAGTTCCTAGTATTGGTAATTCATCGGGCGTAGCAGGACGAAATCCCCACCATAATTCCTCAATGGGGTAATGCTGGATTTGGGGATATAGGCGAATAGCATGTTGGAGTAGAGTTTGAATGCCTGCGGGTGTGTTTTGCCCAGTAAAGCCAACATCCTCGCTAGTTGCACCAATAATAATTCGTCGGTCACGCCTCGGTACGATGTAAATATCCTGTCCAAACAAAATCCGTGCTAAGGGCAATTCTGCAACAAATTCCGGCACGCGCACGCTCAACATCTGCCCTTTGATTGGACGCACGGGTAGAGGAAACAATTGATTTGACCAAGCACCCGTGGCTAAAACATAGTGTTCGGCATGCAAGATACCAGCATTGGTTTGCACACCTACAACTTGTCCCTGTTGCTGTATAATGCCTTCTGTTGCAATTCCTTCTTTGAGTTCCACACCCAAAGATTGCACTGCACCCAACAGGGCTTTTGCTAGTGCCTGATTGTCTACTTGAGCGTCTTCAGGATACCACCAACCACCAACTACTTCTCCCAATCCTGGCTGATATTGATGAATGGCTTCTCTATCTAACCAGTAGGCAGATGGGGAAGAGTGGGGGAGTGGAGGAGTGAGAGAATAGTTGTGATAATTTCCCCCTTCTCCCTTTCTCCCTCTCTCCCCCTCTTCTTCAGAGAAGACTGGTGCTAAAATACCGCAGGGCCAGTAACCAGTATTCAAACCGGTGAGTTGTTCTAACTTTTGCGTCCAGTCAGCGTAAATAGAACGCGATCGCCAACACAATTCCTGCATAGCCTGGTTGGGGATGTTTTCAGCATCTGGTGCTAACATCCCAGCAGCAGCATGTGTAGCAGCAGCGTGGAAGTCACGACTCAACACAGTGACTTTTGTGCCGCGCAGTTTGAGTTCGATGGCGATCGCCAACCCAATAACGCCGCCACCAATAATTAAAACGTCGTTAGTCATTAGTCAGTTAGTCAGTTAGTCAACAGTCAAGAGCAAAACACTTGCCTGTTAGAAGTCTCCTTCACCTTGGCAAAGTGTTCCTTCAAAAATTTTGGTCAATAGCCAAGAGTCTATAGTCAATCGTCAAAAGCAATGACGATTGACTACAGACTGTTAACTACTAACTACTAACTACTAACTACTAACCCATAACTGGAACTCATAACTAGTAATCACTGACTCACAGGCACTACCACAAAGCTCGAATTGGTTCGTCGTTCTGACTTGGATTTGTATCATCATTTACTTGAGTGTCATCAGTAGTGCTGGTATCTGAGTTACTCTGAGCGGTTGTTGTCTCAGTTGTTTCGTCAATACTTGTATCAGTTGTTGTGTCATCAGCAGTGTTATTCTGGGCAACATTACTTTTGTTACTATCTGTGTTGCTCTCTGCGGGAGTTGTACTAGTCGCTGTACTATTGACATTGATATTAGCAGGAAGAACTCGCGATGTTTTACCTCCTCCGGGAGCCTGAGCGGTATTTTGTCCGCCGCCCATTGGAAAGCTGATACCCAGCAATGTACCCAATAAAATCGCCAAGCCTCCAGCCATCAAAATAAGTGGTGTCCATCTACCCATGTTTTTTTCTCCTTTTTAACCTTCTGGTGTCCAGACTACTTGAGAACCTTCTCCCCAAAATCCATCAAATTTTGTGACTTTTACATCTCCTAAAACCTGAATTTGACAAGCTAAACGCAGGTTTTTTGTCGGAGAATGAGGAGGTAGGGAGCGCCGCCCTCGATCGCGCCAATTTGCCTTTGAGACATCACCTTCTACTTGAACTGCACAAGTACCACAACTGCCAATTCCCCGACAGTTAATTACCTTAGCACCGCCATTGTAGAGGTCAATACCATTTTGCAGCAAAATCTTCCGCAGATTGGTTCCGCACACACACTCAATTGTCTTACCTTGAGCTTGTACCTTGGGCATCGCAGATTACTAAAGAGGATTTAGGTTGTATTGTAACAATTTATTTCTGATACCGAAAAACTCATAAATACTATATTGTAAAAGCCAGGTAAAAGAGAAATTTTGGCTCTCGACTTTGTTGAAAGTCTTCACAAGAAATTCACGAATCACTGAAAATTACTATATAATTAAGGTTTATAGAGCAACAAAAATTCATTAACAGATTAGGGATTTGTAACAGTTCGATTCAAAAGCCTTGAAAAATCCTTGGAAACGGTAAAATCTGTTGAGGATTTGAGAGATATCTAAATTTTACAAAATTTATAGAGTTATGAGAGCCTTTTAGCTTTAGTTTTGGAAGGGATGGCTCCTGTTGATACCTATATTTTTATTTACTTGAGTGATGGTCTAAAATTCACCAACAATAACTGAAGAAAATCTCAGTGGATCATCGCGCATTGCCTTGCAAATTGTCTGAACAGTCCCCATCTTATGACCGCTAATTCCTTACCCCAACTTTGGATCTATGACACCACACTTCGAGATGGAACTCAGCGCGAAGGATTATCGGTGTCTATAGAAGATAAGTTACGCATTGCTAGGAGACTCGACCAATTGGGTATTCCGTTTATTGAAGGCGGATGGCCAGGGGCAAATCCCAAAGACGTACAATTTTTCTGGCAGTTGCAAGAAGAACCACTCAAACAAGCTGAAATAGTTACTTTTTGTTCGACTCGACGCCCTCATACAACTGCGGCTTCTGAGCCGATGTTACAAGCGATTCTCGCTGCTGGCACCCGTTGGGTAACTATATTTGGCAAGTCTTGGGATTTACATGTCACAGAAGGACTCAAGACCACTTTAGCGGAAAATTTGGCGATGATCCGTGACACCATTGAATACCTAAGCGCTCAAGGACGTCGCGTTATTTACGATGCAGAACATTGGTTTGATGGCTACAAACACAATCCAGATTATGCTTTACAGACATTAGAGACGGCGATCGCTGCTGGTGCTGAATGGCTAGTATTATGTGATACTAATGGTGGTACTTTACCCCATGAAATTACTCAAAATATTACTGATATAGTTAAAGCTATTCCTAGCGCAACCCAGTTAGGTATTCACACGCACAACGATTGCGATACGGCAGTTGCCAACGCTCTTGCCGCAGTCGTGGGGGGTGCAAAAATGGTACAAGGTACAATTAACGGTTACGGCGAACGCTGCGGTAATGCCAATCTTTGTTCGTTAATCCCTAATTTGCAAATAAAGCTTGGTTTTAAATGTATAGAAGACAGCCAGCTTGAGCAACTCACGGAAACCAGTCGCTTTGTCAGCGAGGTAGTAAATCTTGCTCCTGACGAACACGCGCCATTTGTTGGCAGATCGGCTTTTGCTCACAAAGGCGGCATCCATGTATCGGCAGTGGAACGCAATCCCCTGACTTACGAACACATTCAACCAGAAAAAATCGGAAACCGTCGCCGGATTGTCATTTCCGAACAGTCTGGAGTCAGTAATGTTTTAGCAAAAGCCCGCTCATTTGGTATTGAATTAAACAAGCATGACTCTACAACGCGGCAAATTCTCGAAAGGCTTAAAGATTTGGAGAGTGAAGGATATCAATTTGAAGCAGCAGAAGCAAGTTTTGAATTGTTAATGCGCCAAGCATTGGGAAGTCGCCAAAAGTTTTTTGAAATTAAAGGTTTTCAAGTCCACTGCGACTTGGTACAGGGAGAAAAAACTACTAGCGCCCTTGCCACAGTGAAAGTAGTTGTGAATGGTAACGATATTTTGGAAGCAGCAGAAGGAAACGGGCCGGTTGCAGCTTTGGATGCGGCGTTACGCAAAGCCTTAGTGAATTTTTATCCCCACATTGCTGCTTTTGAACTGACAGACTACAAAGTACGGATTCTCAACGGACATACAGGTACAGCAGCCAAAACCCGCGTAATGGTAGAGTCAGGAAGTGGCCACCAGCGCTGGACAACCGTTGGGGTTTCTACAAATATTTTGGAGGCTTCTTATCAAGCGGTAGTAGAGGGATTGGAATATGGTTTGTTGCTGCACTCACAAGCTGAAGCAGCTGTGAGGACTTCGAGTTGAAGAGGACAAAGAAGAATTTCTCCCTTGCTTCCCCCTATCAAGGTGTGAGTCTTGGAAATGGATTTTTCTTGGTGTCTTTGTGTCTTTGTGGTGAAAAAAGAATTCTTGAAACACCAAGACACTAAGACACAAAGAGGAAACCTGGTCTTACCGCACCAAGAATTGATGAATACTGAATCAATACTCTAGGCATTTCTGTAGGCTTATGCAAGGAGTGGTGCGTAAGTCCTAAGACAGTTTAGAATCCTTGAGTCTGATGATGTAAACTTTTGAAAATCTTGAAGCGCAATCTTGAATTCCTCTACATCAAAATCTCGATAATTTCAGTAACTTGAGTATTGATTGTTCTAGTGCCAGAACTCTAGCTTAAATTTTCTCATTTCTGCGCTGTTTACGCTATTAACCCGCAAATTGCCAATCTTAGACCACACATTGATACTCTCACACCACACAAGGTGATTGGCAATTTGTTAGCTGCTTGTTAGTTGACCACTAACTACTAACCACTAACAATAAACCACTCAACAGTCTAAGAAAATTTTTCCCAAGCTTGGGCAACCACTTGGCTAAGCCAGCGTCGCTGCTGTTTATCTAGTAGGGTATCTTCAGCTAGCAATTGAGCGGTTAATTCTTCTAAGGATTGACCTTGAGCGCGGACAATTTTTATGACACCTGCGATCGCAGCAGCAACTAGTTCTTCATCAACTGGCTTTTGCCGCAAGGCTACGATTTCTTGAGGGTTGTCTGGAATGGGATAATTCATGGCGTGAGTTTACCGAAACAAAAATGAACAAAAAATTTGACAAACTTTTAAAATTTCTTTATCGAATTTTTAATCAAGCGATAGGGCGGATTTTACTGCAAATAACCCTTATTCTGAATCTGTCTTAGTGCATATATTTATTGGAGATTGGAAAAAAATGAGAGAGATACTTTACTTAGAAATTCCCACACCGGATACATCAGCAGTACGCAAATGGTTACAAGCTGATTTTGAACCAGGAATCGGTGAAAAAGTGCCGACAAAAGACGGCTTTCGCCTGAGAATGATTGAAAATACACCAAATAAACAAATTATTCCGGAAAATTTACCCACTGAACTTTCTGTTTTTGTTTGGTCACTACAGCGAACAACTTATTTGAAAGTGTTTCGTTGGTCAGAGCAACCGTTTCCGCGAGAAGGGCAAATTCTCAAAACACTCACTACTGGTATTAGAAGCCGCTTTCCCAATCAATATCCCGAACCACCAGCGATTGACTTATCCAAGCAATCGATTTTTGAAGCACTAGCTCCCTACTATCCCCTCACCGTCAAGTATTTTCAGAAAATGCCCAACGGAGAGTATGACCTCAAGCGGGTGTACTGGTGGGAGCAACGCTGGCGTCAAGGCGTGCGGAATCCCCAGAAGCCGCGTCAGGTGGTATTTTCTCACAAGGGAGATGGGGAGATAAGGGAAAATAGTCTCCCCACCACCCCACCACCTCACCACCCTACCTACGACTTAATCTATGTGGGCGGTGCACTTGGTGTCATTCACGCGGCTGTGATGGCAAAGCTGGGCTATAAAGTGCTGCTTGTGGAACGATTACCTTTTGGGCACATGAACCGGGAGTGGAATATTTCCCGCGATGAAATTCAATGCTTAATTAACCTTGGTTTGCTGACACCCGCAGAGGTAGAATCAATTATTGCACGCGAGTACAAAGACGGATTTAATAAATTTTTTGATGCTTATATTCCACAAAAGCTAAGAGCGCCTATTTTGCATACTCCAACAGTGCTAAATTTGGGGTTGGATTCTGAAAAATTGCTGCAACTATGCGGGCAAAAGCTACGAGCAGCAGGTGGTGAAATCTGGGATGAAACTGAGTTTATCAGAGCAGATATTTATACATCAGAAGTTGTCGTTACAGTTAAAGACTTAAGCAATCAAACTGACAAGCAAGCGAGTGGACGATTGCTGGTGGATGCGATGGGAACGGCCTCACCAATCGCATGGCAATTGAATGGTGGTCGTGCTTTTGACAGTGTCTGTCCGACAGTAGGAGCGGTGATTGAGCGTGGATTTGAGCCGGGAGTGTGGGATGCTCAGTATGGGGATGTTCTCAACAGTCACGGCGATATTTCTCGGGGACGGCAGTTAATTTGGGAATTGTTTCCTGGTGCGGATGAAGAACTGACAATTTATTTGTTTCATTACCACGAAGTTAATCCCCACAATCCTGGTTCATTGTTGGAAATGTACGAGGACTTTTTCACGATTTTGCCAGAGTATCGGCGCTGCAACATGGACAAGCTAGTCTGGAAAAAGCCGACATTTGGATATATACCTGGACATTTTAGCGTGGGAAGTAGCGATCGCACAGTAGCATTCGATCGATTAATTGCCATTGGTGATGCTGCATCACTCCAGTCTCCTCTGGTTTTCACGGGATTTGGTTCTCTAGTTCGCAACTTAGAACGCCTTACCACTCTTTTAGATATTGCTCTCAAACATGACTTGCTAACTTTGCGCCACTTAAACCGAATTCGTGCCTTCCAAAATAATATTGCCGTGACTTGGATGTTTTCCAAAGGCATGATGGTTCCCACTGGCAAATTTCTACCACCAGAACGCATCAACACTATGTTGAATAACTTCTTCGGGTTGTTGGTAGACGAACCCCCACAAGTAGCAGATGACTTTATTAAAGATAGATTCGATTTGGCGACTTTTAATCGGTTAGCACTGAAAGCAGCCAAGAAAAATCCAGCATTACTACTATGGATTTGGGAACTCGCTGGTGGTAAGGATTTGCTGCGTTGGTTAGGTAACTATTTTGACTTTATTCGCCATAGTACAGTCAGTGCTTTACTGAGTAGATGGTTGCCAAAATTTCTCCATCGGAATGGTCAGTGGTTGGAAAACCGCTATCCGGCATTGTACTTGCAGTTATTAGCAATTAACTACGCCTTGACCACCGGCAAAGGACGCTCAGAAATAAAAAAAGTCCACACTCAAGAGTCAAAAGTCCATAGTCAAAAGTCCATAGTCAAAAGTCCATAGTCAAAAGTTGCTTTTACTAATGACTAATGACCAATGACTATTGACCATTGACTATTGACTATTTGGGCGAAAATTCGGCAGTTCTACAGATGCCAAAGTTTTTCGCCTTTTGGGTGGACGTTCAGGATAGAGCAGTGGTGAAGGAGAGTTAGGTTTGGTAATGTTGTCATTTGATGAATTCTGAGGCGAAGCAGTCCCTGGTAATTGCTGGGGTGACAATGGTGAGGCTTCTAACCAGTAATCCCCATCTTCCTTAGAATCTGTGTCACGGCTGGGTAAAATGGCAGTTACTGGTTTCTCCTCATCGTTTTCAAGGGAGGTTGCAACAGTTTCCAAGACAGGCGCAACATTTTCATCGTCATCCTCTACATCTTCCAAGGAGGTTGCGACAGTTTCTAAGACAGGCATAACAGTTTCATCGTCATCTTCTACATCCTCTACATCCTCCACACCTTCTGTATCTTTTTCAGCAGGAGGTGGTGATGCAGATCTCGCTTGAGCAGCAAAAAACAATTGAATCAAGCCATCTACTTGTTCATCCAAGCTAGACGACTCTGAAAATGAAACTTTTTGTGATGTAATTGAGTCATCAATTTCTGACTTAGCAGGTGGTTGCTTTAAATTTGGTGTACTTTCTTGGGCTGAGAGATTAGCAGGAGATGATTGAGTCGGGGTGGGGTATTCTTGTCTAAAAATATTTGCATTATTCTCAAAGGATTCTTGTTCTACACACCAAGGTCGAATTGGTTGTGGATTAGGAAACACAGAACTTGTTCGGTTGGAATTTCTCAGTAGTCTGCTACCTGTGTCATTTGAATTAGCAGTATTATCTAGGGAATCATAGCTGGGTACTGGTGTTTCCAGACACTTTTCCAAAGCTGCTTTAAATTGCAAAGTCTGACGTTGTTGCCGCATTAGCCGAGTACGTAATTCTCGACAGGCATTTTCTGATTGCAATAGCTGATGGGACTGTTCGTTGTACTTGGTTTGAATTAAAGCACATTCCCGCTCTAACAAGGCAAGACGCTGTTGGTTAATTTCTAGCTGTGATTTATAGTTTTCAATAACAGTTTCCTGAGTTTGAACTGTAGAGAGTGCTGTTTCCAACTGCTGGAATAGTGATTTGATTTGCTCTTGAGCGGCAGTAAGTTCCTGAGCTTGTTGGTTGAGCATTGCTTCTGCGACAGTAGAGCGCTTTTTCTGCCACTGCAAAGCTCCTTCTGACTCACAGAGGGCAGCTCTTAACTCTTCTACTTGTTCATATAAATTATTGTTGGCAGAACGTAATTCTTCATTTAATGTCAGTAGTTTTTTAAATTCAGAGTCAATCAGTGCTTCTTTTTCGCTCTCAGGCTCAGCAACCCAATCTAATCCAGGTTTTGACTCATCTAGTTGCTGTTCATTTAACTCTAGTAAGCTTTCAGAGTTACTTGTTATCTCTGTTTCTCGATTAGTTTCGACCACTGAGTCTTGGTAAGATACATCCTCCTGACACTGCTTATCTGCTGCTGGTGCCAACAACGGTAATTGAGAAATTGCTCTGTTTTGCATAGGCACAACAGAATAAAAGGGACAACTTGTCTGTTGTGGTTGTGGCATATCAGCAGAATTTAGGGTTTCAATAAAAGGCCCGATATTTGGGGTGTCTGCTTCATTCATCACTTTTCACCCACCAGCTTAAACTTATTGATTGGAAACTGCGTTAGCATTACGTATCAATGCTGTCTTATCAAAATCTACTCTATAAGGCAAGTTTGTAACTTCCCCAACAAGAGTCATTGATGATTAATTAGTTATAACTTTTCACTACTAAAAAGTGGGAGAGTGGGGGAGTGAAAGAGTGGGGCAGTCGGGGATTGGGGGAGTTGTTTTAACATTTCCCCCCTCTCCCACTCCTATTTCTCCCACTCCTAGTTAAGGCAACCAACGGGGATGAAATCCAATTAAGGGAAGTTGCTCTGGCTTGAGATCTGCACTAACTTCAGGATCTGCAATTGGCAATAAAGGCATTAACCATAAGCTACTGGTTGCGATCGCTTCTCCATCATCAGTTGTCAAAATTTGTGTATTTGATGATGTAACTGGAGCAGCTTGTGTTTGTATCTGGTCAAATAACAACCCCAAGCCGTCAGGCGATAAACTCATTTGCACATTCCGCTGTTCAGGGGGTAGTACTAGCAATGGCTTCTGTTGCTTGGTTTTCAGGTCAATTGCGATTAGATATGGCTGTTCCTGATAATATTCCCCTGGTAATAGCTGTGTCAGTAAGCAGTAGAGAGTGGGAGAAGCGCTATCAAACTGACAATTAATAATCGAACCTGTGGTACTTAGCAGTTTTTTCTGAACGCCTTGGTTGGTGACTAAAAATAAGTCGCGCGTGTAATCTGTATTGAATTTGACCATTGCTGCTTGCGCTCCATCCTCAGAGAAAGCTTGTACCAAGCCAAACTGGGGGAAAAAATCCAAGGGTTTCGTGCCATCTGATTGCAGGGGCAAAATCGCAGTTCCCTGTCCTTGGGCAACTGCTACAGCTTTACTATCCGGTGTAATCATAAAATCCCCCCCTGGTTGACTTTGCAGGCGCACAGGGGTAGATTTTTGTTCAGAATTGTCGCTACTGATTGGGATAAACCATAATCCAAAGTCGTTGGGATTAGCTTTATTTCCCCGTTGCACAACAATGGTTTGCCCATCGGGCGATAAATCAAATTTTAAATTTTGATAGTCTTTATTATCTAAAATCAAATCAACTTTACCTGCTGCTTCAGCTTTTTGGCGATGAGGAGCAGTAAAACCAGTCGTGACTGTATATAACTGAGCCGAAAGTAAGTCTTGATTAGTTGTAGGGCGAGCAGAAAATAAAATTTTCTGACCATCAGGAAACGGCTGGAAGTCCGTGACAATCAGGTCTTTGGGAGTAAGTATTTTTTTTTGCTCCTGAGTCAAGTTGTAGAGAACTAACCGTCCTTGGTCTTCATTATTAGCTCCGATATAGAGAATAACGCGATCGCGTGTGCTAAAAGCAGTTTTGAAGGGCTGGATCGTCTTGTTATTTCTTTGTTTAGTAGCGAATTTATCCTTTCCTCCTTGTAACTCTACTTTATAAGTTGTGCCGTAGGGCGCTGGTGTCAAAAAGGTATAACCCATGCGTCTTCCTGCCCAACTAAAGGTACCTGCTAAAGGAGGGTCAATTTTCAAATTCTCCTCTATACTTTTTGTGTCCATAGGACGACTAAAGGTGAGGATGAATGTTCTGTATTCTGCGCCGATTTTTTGCTTTTGGGAGGTGAAATCAGTCAAAGATATATCTTTTTGTTCTAATTGTACGTGTTTCCACGTAAATTCTCTGACTCTAGCCCTGACTGCATCACCTTGGGATACGATCAGCCCTATCACCAAAATTAGCAGTAGCATCAGTGCGATCGCGATCCGATCTAGTGGTTGGAAGAATGCTTTTTTAGTAATCATTTGTAATTTGTTGGTCGTTGGTTGTTGGTTGTTGGTTGTTAAAAACAACAAACAACAAACAACAAACAACTAATAACTATAGGGATTTTTTGGTTGAGGAATTTTTTTCAAGGAGTTGGCAGCGATAGTAAGTTGGCGCTTACCTGTGATTGTTTCTGTAACCATTTGTCCTTCCACTTCCAGCCAGGTATCAGGTGGATACTGTTCGCGGCTTTCTTTTAATTTGACGGGTAATCCGACGGGATAGGCATCTGCGGCGCAGCAAGTGAGAACAAATCGCGCTAGAAATATATACTCTTTTCCTAGTTCCGGTGGGTGAATGACAAATCCCTGTACCTTAACTTTATTACCTTGATATCTATCTGGTTCTGGATAGACATTGAGCATACGTACCCAGTCTACGAGCGATCGCTCCTCAGGAACGACGGAAGCACGAAACGCTTGTGGTTTGACGCGCGTTGAACCCAATAACTCACTAAAATCACGTTGCAGTGCTTTATCACTCGCAAAAACTTGTGGTGTAAAAATGAATCCAAAAATTGCTGCCACTAAAAGCAAAGCACTACCCCATCCAGGAGGGAATAAACTTATATGTTGGATGTTTGCAGTCATATCGTAGCGACGCCGCTGCAAAAGTTCTTTGATTTTGAAGATACTGATAACTAGCAAGCCGAATGCAGCCACAATTACTAATCCAAAATAATTCGGATGAATTAACAAATTTAGCTCGTTAGTTAACCAGTATTTCAATAGCAAAATTCCCCAAGCTGTGATTGCCAAAATATCCAGCCAGGGAAGTAACAACTTTGAAATTTTCGATTTACGATTTGAAATTGTGGTCATTGTCAAGAGTCATTAGTCATTAGTCATTGGTCATTAGTCATTGGTCAAAAATCAAGAACAAAAGACAAATGACTAATCAAAAGTTAGAGAAAGTACAAGTTAACTATAAGGGTGAACAAGAAAGTCAATAACGCCGCTAAAGCAAATAAGTAAAATATAGCCCTGGGTTTAAATATTGTTAACATTAAACCAACACCTTTGAGGTCAATCATTGGTCCAAATATCAAAAATGCTAATAAAGAACCACTGGTAAAAGTTGAGGCAAAAGACAGAGCAAAAAAAGAATCAACAGTAGAACAAATTGACACCACTGCTGCTAATACCAACATGGCGGTGATGGAACTAATCGGGCCTGCACCTAAACTGAGAATCAACTCGCGGGGAGCTACAACTTGAATAGTCGCTGCGATCGCACTGCCAATTACCAGTATTGCCCCTAATTCTCGTAGTTCTTGCACAGTATTTTCGAGTGCTAACCGTAATTTAGCTCCTAAGGGTTTACTGGAACTGGGTATTGTAGTGTCGATATTAGTAGATTCCAAGCGCATGGTTTGTCCGGCTTGTCCTACTCCCAGTAAATAGGTTCCTGACTGCAATAAAGCAGGCATACCTGATTCCTGTTGGATTTGGGAACGTTTCGGGCGGCGTTTTGGTTGTAGCTCTGAGGGTGGGTTAAATTTCAAATAACGAGCGATCGTTGGGTGAACTACAGGAGTTAAATCTTTTTGAAAACTAAAGACAAAGCCAATAATAGTCGCGATTAAGAGGGAAAATACTACTCTTAATACTACTATTTCTGGCTGATCGCGAAATGCTATCCAAGTCGCCCAAATGACGATGGGATTAACTGTTGGTGCTGCTAGCAAAAAGCCAATTGCTACCGATGTAGGTACTTTTTGCATCAACAATCGCCGTGCAACTGGCACGTTACCACACTCGCACACAGGAAACAAAAATCCCACCATACTGCCTACTAAAGCACCCAGTAACGGGTTTTTAGGCATTTTTTCTACCAATTTGCGCTCATCTACAAAAAACAGCAGCAAACTGGAGAACAATACCCCCAGCAGCACAAAAGGCATCGCCTCGACCAGCAGACTCAAAAATAGAGTAAAACCATTGTTAAGTTTATTCATGGGCGTCGCTGTCAAAAGCGGTTTCGGGTTTTATAGTTATGCCAGGTCATTTTATCGAAATGTGTATCGCAAACAGGTAGAGACTGTTAAGCGTTAATCAAACGTTTAGTGAACAATTGGTTTGTATGATTGCTTTTGAAAGGTTTCAAACCATTACCGGTCATAGATAATTATTTCGATGTGCGTTTGTCTACTGGTGATAAATCTTATCTCTAGATAGCTGAGCTTCAAAAATAGTTCCGATCTTAGAATTTCATTACTTACTTACACAATTTTTGATTACATTTTTTTATAATTACACTAAGTTTGCTCGACATGATGCTATATTCTACGCTTTTTCATCAAGTGTTCATAGTTTTTTTACACTACCGGGATTACCTTTAGTGACCGCTCATCTGGGCAAGAGGATGTTTGTGTCAACTTATGATTTGAGTTTTTACTATAAAAATTTTAAAACCGCAAGACCATAAAGGAACAAATTAAATTAAGTCAGCATAAATAAACATATTTCTCGTAGTGGCTGCTAGGGTCGGCTTTAACTAGATTCTCAGTATTTTAGAGCCACGAATATCATGTCTAAACTCGCCAGTACAGTTGTTTGTGGTAACTACAACCAACAAACAAACAAATGCACCTGCTGAAAAAGCTTCTGCAACCAAAAGTGTTAGCAAATCTTAAGTTAGACTTTCTGGATCTATACCCAACGCCCTTAGCCGTTCCGCCAGCATTTGCGCCCGTTGTTCTGCTTCCAAACGGCGCTGTTCTGCCTCCTTGATACGTTCTTCTGGCGTAAGCAATCTTTGCCCTTTCTCGTCATACCAGTACAACCACTCTCGCGTAATGCCTTGATAAGTTCCCCGTTCTCTGCCTATTCCTAAGCCAATTTCGCTTAGCCAAACTGGGTTTCCTGGCTGCAAAATATATTCACCATTTACTAACCGATACACTTCCAGAGGTGGTTTCTTGCGACGACGAGGATTGTATATCACGTAGTATAAAATCTCTAATTCTGCGTAGAGTTCTTTTTTAGTGTTGTATTCTCCACGATGCTTCTGGGAAAGAACTTCCAGCACTAAAATTGGTGCTTTTTTCTCTTCCCACAGCACGTAACTCAAGCGCAAATCTTCATCTATAAAGCGCTGAACTCCCAAGCTAAGAAATCCATCAGGGACAATAGCAGGTTGATTGGGGTCGTAATAAATCCCCATGTCAACACCAAAGAACCAATCCCAACGATCTGACCACAGCAAAGCCAGTATTGCCTTTAATAAGCTAGGAATTAAATCTTGTAGTTCGTTATCCACAGGTGTGTCGTCAGAGTCGGGTAATTCCTCAGAAGACGGTAAGCAGTGCTGGAGGTTGTAGTCTAGCATGGGAGATTTGCAGAATTTAGATTCTACTATAGATTGTAGAGAAAGATTCCAGATGATTTGATATAAGTAGCGATCGCACAGTCGTCAAAAAAATACCCACCCTGGATAAGGTGGGGCTATACTACGTACACTTGCTAGAAAGATTGTTGTAAGAGTCACCTTTAGCGATCGGCGAATGCAGGCGGGTTACAACATAGTCAAAATGTCCATTCGTGTTTTGGATCGTTTAATGCGGCACGAACAGATGCTAAACTAGCAAGCTCTTTGAATGGGCTTGATTTAGCTATTTCTGTGATTGAATTCAAAGCAAGGGCTAGTTGCTCATTATTGCCGGATGCGATCGCGCTATCAACGACAGCAAACAAAGCGCGAAAGTTTTCTGCACGTTCATCAAACGAGCGATCAAGATATGCCATCAGCAACTCTCGCTGGACATTAATCTTAGTGATTATCTCTTTTTCCCAAACTTCGATTTCGCGTCGTTTTGTCTGTTCTTGTTCTGCAATCTTTAGGTAATCGGTGTAAGCTGTAACCATTTGTTGGAATAAGCAATGGTTCATCCTGAAACTCTGCGTTCCTCTGCGCTACCTTTGCGAGCCTCTGCGTTTCTAAATCCCTACTTTTTACGCTAAGCTATACTACTCCAAATCGTTTTTATTCGTGAGTTAGGAGACAAAAAAGGGCAGGTATAAAACCCACCCCTTGAACGATCGCTAAAGATAAAAGTCATCAATCTTTTTACTTTTACCTTGCTCCTTCACCAATTTCAGGCGCACTCAACGACACCGCAGGCATTTTTTGCTGTGCTAGTGTCGGCACTGCATCACGCAACCTTTCTGTTAGCTGTACAGTTGTCGCATCGTAAACTTGCGTCAAAACCTTGGGATACAAACCAATCCCAATCACCGGCACTAACAAACAAGCAATGATGAATATTTCGCGGGGTTCAGCATCAATGAGTTTTTGTTGAGAAACCAATTCTTTGTTTTCTTCACCGTAGAAAATTTCACGCAGCATTGACAGCAGATAAATCGGAGTTAAGATCACACCAACTGCCATCAATACCACCACAATAATTTTGAAGGTGGAGCTATAGGCATCACTGGTGGCAAAGCCAATAAATACCATTAACTCTGCCACAAAACCACTCATCCCTGGTAACGCCAAAGACGCCAAGGAACAAGTTGTCCACATGGCGAAAATCTTACCCATTTTCTTGCCAACACCACTCATTTCATCCAGCATGAGGGTGTGCGTGCGGTCATAAGTTGCCCCTACTAGGAAGAACAAACTCGCCCCAATCAACCCGTGGGACACCATTTGCAGCATTGCCCCATTCAAGCCCAAATCGGTGAAGGAAGCAATACCAATGGTGACAAAGCCCATGTGGGAAATTGAAGAGTAGGCGATTTTTCGCTTCAGGTTGCGCTGGGCAAAGGATGTGAGGGCAGCGTAGATGATATTAACTACCCCTAATATCACCAACACCGGCGCAAAATAAGCATGGGCGTCGGGAAGCATGCCGGCATTCATGCGAATTAAGGCGTAACCGCCCATTTTCAAGAGAATACCAGCCAGCAACATATGCACGGGGGCTGTAGCTTCACCGTGGGCATCTGGTAGCCAGGTGTGGAGTGGGAAGATCGGCAATTTGACGGCGTAAGCGATGAGGAAAGCGCCGTAAAGCCACAGTTGCAGATTGAGGGCATAGTTTTTGGCAGCGAGCGATCGCATGTCAAATGTAACCGTATCGCCATAAAATGCCATTGCCAAGCCAGCTACCAAAATAAACAGGGAACCGCCCGCAGTATACAAAATAAATTTAGTCGCTGCGTATTGCCGTTTCTTGCCTCCCCAAATTGCTAGCAGCAGGTAAACCGGAATTAATTCCAGTTCCCATACCAGGAAAAACAACAGCATATCCTGGACTGCGAACACAGCTACTTGTCCGCCGTACATCGCCAGCATCAAAAAGTAAAATAGTTTCGGTTTCAGCGTTACAGGCCAAGCCGCTAAAATTGCCAGCGTGGTAATGAATCCAGTCAAAATTATTAGGGGCATGGACAAACCATCTGCCCCTAACGACCAATTCAAATCTAGCTGTGGAACCCAGGGATAACTCTCAAACAATTGCAAATTGGGATTGGAGAAATCATACCCAGTATAAAAAGCAGTAACAATCAATGCAAAATCTATCAACCCAACAATCAGGGCATACCAACGTACAGTTTTGCCGTCTTTATCCGGCAGGATGGGAATTAGCAGTGATGCTGCTATGGGTAACAGGATTATTGTTGTCAGCCACGGAAAATTAGCTGTATTCATTGAACTCGCTCTAAAGGTTCGGCTATCTGCTACTAGCTATTAACTAGCAGTTTTTTCGCGATCTAGTTGTTATTTGTTAGGTTGATTTAACAAAAATCAAAAAATATGAAGGCAGGTAAATCGCTTGCCCTGCCTTCATCTACATAACACACACTTTTTGACGAATAACTCAGTCCTGAGATAGCAAAGTGATTACTCGCGTCTAATGAACAGACATAATATGTTACGTCTGAATTAGGTTACACCAAAGAAAATCACTAAGCCCAGTACAGCGGCAAACACAATCAAGGCGTAGAATTGAGCGCGGCCGTTTTCCAGGTATTTCAAACCTTCGCCGCTAATCAGGGTAAAAAAGCCTGTGAGGTTAACAGCACCATCGACAACGCGGTAGTCAACTTCCATGACTTGTCTAGCTAAACGACGTGAGCCGAGGACAAACACTTGATGGTAAATGTCATCAAAGTACCACTTGTTGAGAGATAGTTCGTAAAGCGGTTTGATTTTGGCTGCGATCGCCACCGGATTGATCTTACCCCACAAATACATCAAGCAAGCCACGGTAATCCCAATCAAGGAAATTCCTACCGAACCACCCGCCATGATGTAAAACTCATGCAGATCAACTTCAGCAGCTTTTGCTACCACTTCTTCGAGGGTTTCGTTGGGAGAGTAGATAAACTCCTCAAAGTAGTTAGCAAAGGGAGTCCCCACCAAACCAATCAACATTGAAGGAATTGCCAACAGTGCCAAAGGCAGGGTCATTGTCCAGGGCGACTCGTGGGGATATTCACTGTGACCGTGACCGTGGTCGTGGTCGTCGTGGTGATGTTCTGCGTGGGCTTCTAGTTCTCCCTTGGTCATCGCACCAGGCCCAAAAGCTGGAGTTCTTTCAAAACCCCCGACAATAGCCATCCCAATTGGAGACTTGAGTTTATCCCATAACTGCCTTTGATTGCCCCGGAATTTACCTTCAAAGGTGGTGAAATACATCCGGAACATGTAGAAGGCGGTAATCCCAGCTGTTAGCCAGCCAATACCCCACAGTAGTGGATTTGATGCAAATGCGGCACTGAGAATTTCATCCTTTGACCAGAAACCAGCAAAGGGCGGGATACCAGCAATTGCCACACAACCGATCAAGAAGGTAATCGCCGTAATTGGCATAAACTTCCGCAGTCCGCCCATCAAGCGCATATCCTGCGCCAAGTCTGGGTCGTGACCGACGACTGCTTCCATGCCGTGAATCACCGAACCAGAACCCAAAAATAGCATCGCCTTAAAGTAGGCGTGGGTCATTAGGTGGAAAAGTCCTGCACTGTATGCGCCTACTCCCATCGCCATCACCATGTAACCGAGTTGGGAAACGGTGGAGTAAGCTAAACCCTTTTTGATGTCGTTTTGGGTAATGGCAATTGTTGCACCCAAAAAAGCTGTGAATGCCCCAGTGTAGGCAATTGTGTTCATTGCCGCTGGGACGTCTTCAAACACTGGGTACATCCGGGCAACCAGGAAAACACCTGCTGCTACCATCGTTGCCGCGTGGATTAAGGCAGAGATGGGCGTAGGGCCTTCCATCGCGTCTGGTAGCCAAACATGGAGGGGAAATTGGGCAGATTTAGCTACCGGGCCTAAGAAAACTAAAATCGCAAACAGGGCTGCCAGAATATTGCTGAGAGAACCTGTATGAACCAATTCGGAAAGGCGATCGCCCATCACCTGGAAATCAAAGCTTCCCGTTGCCCAAAAAAGTCCCAGAATGCCTAACAAAAGACCAAAGTCGCCAACGCGGTTGACCACAAACGCTTTTTGGGCTGCATCTGCTGCTGACTTGCGATCGTACCAGAAACCGACCAGCAAGTAGGAACACATCCCTACTAGTTCCCAGAAGATATAAATCTGCACCAAGTTGGGGCTGACTACCAGACCTAGCATTGACGAGCCAAACAAGCTGAGATAGGCATAGAATCTGACATAGCCAGGGTCGTGTGCCATGTAGCCATCAGTGTAAACCATGACCAGGAAGGCTACCGTCGTTACAATCACCAGCATTAAGGCTGTCAAATGGTCAATAGTGTAGCCCATGCTCAGGTGAAAGGAGCCAGCTGCTGCCCATTCTAGGGTGCGAGTATAAGGGGCGTGTCCTTGCAGTTGGCTCCATAATATGGCAAACGACAGCCCCATCGCCGCTCCCATCAAGGAAATAATAAATGCGGCATTAAGCTGTCGTAGGCGGTTCGTCACCTGATTCATCGAGATTAATCCCAGCCCTACCAGCATTGCCCCCACAAGGGGTAATACCGGGATTAGCCAGGCATATTGATAGATTACTTCCATCACTGACGCCTACTTTTTTAGAATCTTGACTAACTTGTCGGATCTGTTAATAATTGTGACACACACCCTTTAGGATAAAATACCCCACCCGATACTGATTGGGTGGGGTAATTAAGCATGGTTTTAGATTTTGTCATTTGTCATTTGTCATTTGTCCTTTGTCATCTGTCATTTGTTGGTTGTTCATCACTAACCATTAACCACTAACTACTAACCACTAACCAATAACTAATGACCAATGACCAATGACCAATGACTAATGACTATTATGCTGAGCGGCACTCCAAATCTACTGTTTTAGAGTTATTGTAGACATTGGGAGATTTGCCATAGCTAAGTTTAATTTCTTCCAAAGCCTGTAACAAATCTTCGCGACTGCGAAATCCTTCTAGCCGCCGCCTAACAACACCATTTTCAATCAACAGCAAAGTTGGTAGTGACTTTAGTCGATATGTGTTAGACAATTTGAAATTGTCATCAGCATTTACATCCACTAATTTAATTTGTTCGCCACATTGAACTTTAAAATGCAATAGCAAAGGGTGTATGATGCGGCATAAACCACACCAAGGAGCTTCAAAATTTACTAAAACAGGAATTGGAGATTCTAAAACTTCTTGAGTAAATGTCCGCTCACTTACCGACAACACCATGATGCCTCTATAGTTATAAGGTTTTGATATCAAAATAGCTATCAGCAGGAAGGTAGGAAAAACCAGTAACTGCCGATAGATGCTTTCCAGGCATAACACAAGCTATGCAAAAGTTTCATCGTTGATTTGATTTTGGCGCTGACAAAAAAAGCCAACGCGGCTTTTACAGTGGCACTTTGGGGTTTTTAACTCCTATTTGCCGCTGCTGGAAAGGGAAATTGGATGTTCGGTGCCATTTACTCCCAAGGATGACAATTGACCAGCAACTACTAAGGTAAAATCTCAAATTGACTAAACCAAACCTCCACCGCTAACAGCTACTTCAATTCATCCTACATTGGTTTGGTAGTAGCAACCGATGAGCCGAAAAGGTCGTCTAGTTTTAGACGTACGCTGTTTCTAAATGGGGTTTTAGTCCAGATTACCATTGTACCCTACTAGTTGCCACCAACAATAGCGGATGAGACCACCACAGCAGCAGCACAAATACAGCCACCCCAATATAAGCAGGGCGAAGAAATTCGCGCCATTGGAGAGATTGCCGCCCATCAATAATTGCTGCAAAGGGAATAATACTCGTACGCTGCTTAACTGCTGCAAAGGCTTCGCCATAGCGCCAACCAAGACGGCGATCGCCATGCCAAACTCCAAACAAGTGGTGCAAAATCAATCCTAAAGAAGTGACAAGAGTAAATGTAGTACCCAGCCAGAGAGTGTGGGCAATGCACCAAACGACCTGTCCGACCATTTGCGGATGACGGGTAATGCGAATAATTCCTGTTTCGTAGAGGTGGACTTGGGGCTTTTGAATGGCAGCAATTTCTAGTAGATTGAAAGTAGCAGGATACAAGAATAAAAAAGATATAGCCGACAGCACCCAAACAAAAGACTTTACCCAGGGTACACTTTGGACTTGCCAAAGTTGTAAACCATCGTAGCGGTGGTTAAAAAAGTAAATAATCAATACTATAGCCAAAGGCAGGCTAACCAACGCAAAGATCACACGATAAAGTCGTGGTCCAATATATTTTTCAGCCCAGGGTCGCAGCGCTGCTCCGCCGCTGTGAGCGATTGCAAAACCGAATTGTAGTCCCAACATTATAAAATGACTGGGGGTCAACCAAGGTGGCAGCATCATATACATAGGTGAAGTAATTTAAAGAAAGCTTAATTCAGTACAATCAATACCACAAAGTATTCAAAGGGGGACTTTAGTCAAGATGTTGTGTTACTGTCTTTTTCGGATAAAGCCTCCGAGTCTTATATGCAATAAATTACGCATAGCCAGAACACTATGAATCGCTGGTTTATTGCCAATGCTGCTCCTTTCTTGTTTGTGGGTTGAGCCTTATGTCTGACCTTCCATTTACATTAGATCAGTTACGTATTCTCAAAGCGATCGCCGCAGAAGGGAGCTTCAAGCGTGCCGCTGATAGCCTCTACGTTTCCCAACCTGCCGTGAGCTTGCAAGTACAAAACCTAGAACGGCAATTAGATGTTCCCTTATTCGACCGTGGAGGACGTCGCGCCCAATTAACCGAAGCAGGACATTTACTGCTGAGCTACGGTGAAAAAATCCTTAGCTTGTGTCAGGAAACCTGCCGCGCCATTGAGGATCTACAAAATCTCCAAGGCGGTACGTTAATTGTCGGCGCTTCTCAAACTACCGGTACTTATCTTTTGCCCCGGATGATCGGGTTGTTCCGACAAAAATACCCAGATGTGGCGGTGCAATTGCACGTCCACTCTACCCGCCGTACCGCCTGGAGTGTCGTGAATGGGCAAGTGGATCTGGCTATCATCGGCGGTGAAATCCCTGCTGAGTTGGCAGAATCATTGGAAATTATTCCTTATTCAGATGATGAATTAGCACTGATTTTACCTGTACTCCATCCCTTTACCAAACTTGACACAATCCAAAAAGAAGACCTATATAAATTACAATTCATTGCCCTCGATTCCCAATCGACAATCCGCAAAGTTATTGACCAGGTATTAGCACGCCATGATATCGATACACGGCGTTTGAAAGTGGAAATGGAACTTAATTCTATAGAAGCTATTAAAAATGCTGTGCAATCCGGCTTGGGGGCAGCCTTTGTTTCCACCTCGGCGATCGCTAAAGAATTGCAAATGGGAGTACTGCACTGCACTCCCATTGAAGGTGTTATTGTCAAGCGGACGCTGTGGCTGATTTTTAATCCCAACCGTTATAGATCCAAGGCAGCCGAAGCTTTTAGCCGGGAAATCTTACCCCAATTTGCTGCCCCTGGATGGAATATGGATGTGTTAAAATCGTCACAATATCATAGGAGTTTAGCGATTAATACAACTGTGGAGACAGACGCATCCCACTCTGATGAAAGTTAAGATTTAGTCAAGAGTCAAAAGTCAAGAGTCAAGAGTCAAGAGTCAATTGTGAAGGGCTTTTGACTTTTGACATTGGACTAATGACTATTGACTAGTGATAAATCATGGAAATTTACTGCACTCGTCCTGGCTGTCCCCGCCCACTCAATCATTTTTCGGATTTAGACGACCATTCCACACTCAGAACAGTCCAGCAAAAATACTGCACTGCCTGTGGAATGCCGTTGATTTTGGTTGGGCGTTATTTGCCAATCAAGCTGCTGGGACGAGGTGGTTTTGGAGCAGCATTTTTAGCACGCGATCGCTATACTCCTGGAATGCGTCGGTGCGTGGTTAAACAATTCCAGCCTGCGGGCAATTTAACCACCACTCAACTGCAACTGGCGCAGGACTTGTTTGAGAGAGAAGCTGTAGTTTTAGAAGAGATAGGTAGTCAACACGAGCAAATTCCCGATCTATTTGCTTTCTTCCCGGTGATAGTTCCTAGCTTCTTGCATCGGGGACAGCAAGACCAATTTTTTTATCTCGTCCAAGAATATATTGATGGACAAAACCTAGAAGAGGAATTAGACCAAAAAGGCAAATTCTCAGAACAAGAAGTATTAGAAGTTCTGCGAGCAATTCTGCCGGTATTGCAGTTTGTCCACAACAAAAACATTATTCACAGAGATATCAAACCCTCCAACATCATGCGCCATCGGAACGGCAAACTTTACTTGCTGGATTTTGGCGCAGTTAAGCAAGTTGCTAATGCACCCTCTGGGGTAGGTAGTTCTTCTACTGGCATTTATTCTTTGGGATTCGCACCACCTGAGCAAATGTCCGGGGGACGAGTATTTCCACCCACAGACTTATATGCTTTGGCTGTTACTGCTGTGATGTTATTAACGGGTGAAAAAGATGCCACTGAGCTATTTGATGCTTATAGTAACCAGTGGAAATGGCACGAGCGTGTTTCCATCAGTCCCAAGCTGGCTAATATTCTTGACAAGATGCTTCTACCTGCTGCAAATCAACGCTTTCAGTCAGCCCAAGAGGTTTTGGAAGCCCTCGATTCACCTCCACGGCCGATAACTCCTACACAAGTCCATCCCCACCAACCCAAGCAATTACCGCAACCACAACCGCAACCACACGCCATACAAACTCAACCTCCACAGCAGCGGTCAGTGTCTCGAACTCCGCGTGTAGCACCACTGTCTACTTTTGAGTTGTTAATAGGAGCTGGGTTTAGTGGTTTTGAGGGTGGATTAATCGCGATCGCCCTGTTTAGTTTGCTTAATTCTTCAAGAATTACTTTCGCTGCTACTGCTGTGATTTTAGCAATATTGATTTTTGGTCAAAAGCAACGGTGGATTGAAAAAATAGAAATGCTGGTGATAGCAGTAGCTACCTTTGGGGCTATTTCGTATTTTCCCTTGTTGCGGGCAGGTCTGAGCATCGAGCAAGTGGCGATTATAACTGTTGGGGCTGGGTTAGTGGCGATCGCTGCGACAGCACTATTTCGTTTGATTTATAAATTATTATCTCTTCTTTTTTCACGATAGCTGTAAAACCGAAATGATGCAAATTTTATTTACATCAATTATTTAGGTAGCATTCTAATAGATATAATTTAATTTGATATTTTCTAAGATTTTTAATTTTCAATTTTTAAGTTTAATTGTTAACAACTGTCTATGTCCCAAAAAAACGAAACAGCTGTTCTCGTCTTGACTTTGTTAATTACTTTGGGATTAGTGGGCGGTGGAGCGTGGTTGTTAAAAGATAAGATATGGCCACAAAACTCTCAAGATGCTGGTAGTTTATTGCCATCCAGCAATCAACGGATTTCAGACCGCATCAGTTTTGGTGAAAAATTTTTAACTCCCGGCGAAGCTTCCCCAGCAAAAAAAGAAGGTGTAGCGGCGTTAGCATCTGGTAATTATAACAAAGCAGTTCCTAATTTGGAAGCAGCCCTAAAACTAAATAAAAACGATCCAGAGGCGCTGATATTTCTGAATAATGCCCGTATAGGCTCTGCCAAAAGCTATACAATTGTTGCTACTGTACCAATTGGCAGTGACCTAAATACCTCTTTGGAAATTCTACGCGGTGTTGCTCAAGCCCAAGATGAAATCAATTCCTCTAAAGTAATTAAAGGAATTCCTTTCAAGGTAGGTATAGCTAACGATGATGATAACCCAGAAATTGCTAAACAGATTGCTTCATCGTTAATAAAAAATCAACAAGTATTAGGTGTAATTGGCCCTGCTGCTAGCGATACTACCTTAGCCGCAGGCACTATCTATACTTCCGGACGACTTGTTGCTATTTCCCCTGTCAGCACTTCAGTCAAAATTTCTAACTTTAGCCGTTATATTTTTCGCACAGTTCCCAGTGATTTTATGGCGGCGAGGGCGATCGCCAAGTACATGGTGGAAAATTTGCAGAAAACAAAGGCAGCGGTTTTTTTCAATTCTCAAAGTAGTTATAGTCAGTCTTTAAAGTCTGAATTTGTTTCATCTGTCTCACTGGAAGGTGGACAGGTATTAAGCGAATTTGACTTATCCAAAACCAATTTTAATGCTGCTAAAAGTGTCGCACAAGCAATTAAGGAAGGTGCAGAAGTGTTGATGTTAGCAGCTAACACCGACACGTTAGATAAAGCGCTGCAAGTGGTGCTGGTGAACCAGAAACGGTTAAATGTGCTGGGCGGAGATGATGTTTATACGCCTAAAACTTTAGAAATTGGGCGAGAACAAGCAGTGGGAATGATCTTAGCAGTTCCTTGGCACATTGATAGCAATCCCAATTCCGATTTTCCCCAAAAGTCGTGGCAATTGTGGGGTGGTTATGTGAATTGGCGAACAGCTTTAGCTTATGATGCTACACGCGCTTTAATAGCAGCCATAGAACGCAATTCCACACGCGTCGGCGTACAACAAGCCCTTTCTTCGCCCGACTTTTCTGCCACAGGTGCTTCCGGCACGATTCGGTTTTTAGCATCAGGCGATCGCAACGCCCCAGTTCAGTTAGTGGAAATTATCCGTAGAAGTCCCTCTCGTTCTGGTACTGGCTATGATTTTGTGCCAGTGATACCATCAGGCAATTAAAAATTAAACGAAATTTAAACAATTAACCAATTCTTAACCTGAATAGATTACAAGATGGGAAATTGCATTATTAACATGATGTGCGACTTTCTATTAATTCCTCCCTTTTTTTAGGAGGATAGAGGAAGTGAATACCCTTGAAAAGGGGCTAAAAATTTGCACAAGCGGTGTTAGTAGAAATAATTAAAAAACAGTTATGTCCCAAAAAAATGAAACTACGGTTTTGCTTCTAGCCTTGTTGTTAACGCTGGGACTAGTAGGGGGTGTATTTTTGTGGTTAGCTAATACTTCAGGGATCAGATTATTCAATGCGAGAAATAACTTATCCCAACCAATTAAACAAGCCTATGCAGAAAGTTTTGCCCAATTTTCTGAGGTTCCCTCTGGATTATTTAGCTATGGTGGTAGCACTACTTGGGCACCGATTCGTAAAGAAGTTGATACAGCAATTCAAACAGTCTTTCCCCGATTTCAACTCCGCTATACCGATCCAACCACAGGTGCACCTGGATCTGGAAGTGGAATTAAGATGCTTTTAAATAACCAACTGGCTTTTTCTCAGTCTTCACGTTCGATTAAAGATGAGGAACATCAAAAAGCCCAACAGCGGGGCTTTACATTAAAAGAAATTCCCGTGGCCATTGATGGCATTGCGATCGCTGTTAATCCCAATCTCAACATCCCTGGTTTAACCGTTGCCCAACTACAAGATATCTATACGGGCAAGATTACCAACTGGCAACAGTTAAGCGGTCCAAATTTACCTATTACACCTTACTCTCGTCGTTTGGAAGAAGGAGGCACCGTAGAATTTTTTAATGAAAACGTCCTAGACGGAGAAAAGTTTGGTGTCAACGTTCAATTTATTCCCACAACGACAGAAGCTTTAAAAGAAGTGGCGAAAAATCCTGGGGGTCTTTACTACGCTTCTGCCCCAGAAGTAGTCGGACAATGTAGTGTAAAGCCTTTACCATTAGGGAGAACATCAGACAAACTGGTTCCTCCCCACAAAGAGCCATTTATTCCTCTTCAAGAGTGTCCGCAACGGCGTAACCAACTTAATGCCGCTGTCTTTCAGAACGGTGAATATCCCATCACCCGGCGATTATTTGTGATTGTCAAACAAAACGGTCAAAGCAGCGATCAGCAAGCAGGAGAAACCTATGCCAACTTGCTGCTTACAGAACAAGGTCAAGATTTAATCTCTAAAACTGGATTTGTCAGGATTCGATAATTAATTTTGGTTAGTGGATAGTGGTTAGTAGTTAGTGGTAATTGTTTACAACAAACTACTAACTACTGTACGGGCGAAGCATTTGTATAGGTATCTTTCCATGAAAACGAAATATATTCGTACAAATGCTTCGCTCCTACTAACTACC
Organism: Fischerella sp.; assembly: GCF_013388695.1. NCBI lineage: Bacteria > Bacillati > Cyanobacteriota > Cyanophyceae > Nostocales > Hapalosiphonaceae > Fischerella > Fischerella sp. Next base: position 27,539 of record NZ_JACAEU010000115.1, on the reverse strand, counting down.
AACTACTAACTACTAACAATCGATAAATTACTATGTCACAAAAGAATGAAACACCAATTTTGATATTAACCGTATTAATAACTGCTGGGCTAATCGCTGGTGGCTTTTGGTGGTTTAACAACAAAATAAGTTTTAACTTCAATCAAGTCACCAAACCTCAACCCACAAATTCCAATCCTGATACCACCAAGCCAGAATCCAGTGGCAATACTTTTGCTTCCGTGCAAAATGTCCCCACGGGATTATTCAACTATGGAGGTAGCACTTCTTGGGCACCGCTTCGACTCACAGTCGATTCGGCAATTCAAGCAGCGCGACCAGAATTTCGGCTGCGTTATGTAGAACCCAGTAGTGGTACTCCTGGTTCTGGTACGGGCATTCAGGCGCTAATTGACGGTCAACTTGCATTTGCCCAATCATCCCGGCCAATCTTAGACGAGGAGTTAAATCGTGCCAAGCAGCGTGGGTTTACTTTGCAACAAATTCCTATAGCAATAGATGGTTTGGCGGTAGCAGTAAACCCCAATCTCAATATTTCAGGACTAACAGTAGATCAATTAAGGTCTATTTACACTGGCCAAATCAATAATTGGAGCGAACTGGGTGGGCCCAATATTCCAATTAAGACATACTCTCGCCGCATCAGTGATGGCGGCACTGTAGAACTATTTGTGCAAGACATCTTGGGTGGTCAAGCTTTTAGCTCAAATGTGGAGTTTGTTTCCACTACCACCCAAGCGCTACAAAAAGTGGCTGCTAGTCCTGGTGGCATATACTACGCTTCTGCCCCAGAAGTTGTTCCTCAATGTTCAATCAAGCCCTTGCCGTTGGGGCGAAGGCAAGGGCAATACATTCCTCCTTACCAAGAACCATTTGTCCTCCCTTCTGAATGTCCTGGTAAACGGAACAAGTTGAACATTGAGGCTTTCCAATCAGGAAAGTACCCGATTACCCGTAATCTGTTTGTGGTGGTCAAACAGAATAGTCAAACCGAGCAGCAAGCGGGTGTTGCTTATGCCAACTTACTGCTGACTGAACAGGGACAGGAATTGATTTCCCAAGCTGGGTTTGTCAAAATTCGCTGACTCCTATCACTAGCAAGCAAATAGACTGGCGATTGTCGCCACAGACACCCCTATAACCCTTTTGGGCGGCTTCTTTGCTTGGAGAGTAGCACCTCCCGTCAGGGTAGCGTGGTGGGCGCTATTCCTAGGGTAGGGCGACTTCTCGTTAGAGATTTGGCAACTGCGCTCTAGCTAGCTCTATTAATCGACTCTGCTGGTAAGCAAATCAAATTATCCCCTTGAGTGAGGATTAAACCACGTTGACGCAACTTGCCCATCAAGCGGGTGACTGTAACACGAGTCGAACCAATAGCACTGCCAATTTGGGCGTGAGTGAGAGGGAAGGGCAGACAATAACCGCGAATTACTTCTGGATCGGTTTCGCTCATTGCCGGCTCTCCATATTCCTCAATCAACAATGTCAGGAACCCTAAGAGTCGGTCAATTGTGCGTCGTTGTCCTAAAGCACTCAGCCACAGCAGTTTGCGCTGGTGCTGATATCTAAAGGCATCCATGACTTCCCGACGGAAATGAGGCCAGTTGTCTAAATCGTGCCAGTACATCCACAGCACCGCAGTTTGGTCAACGTGGGCGTAAGCTTGGAGCGTGAATGGTGACTGGGCAACAATTTCAAACGGCTGTCCTGCACCGACAAACCCTAAGAAAGCTTCTTCTGGGGTTCTGTTGATGCGTCGAGACGTTAACTGACTTGCTGTAGCACTCACTTGGGCAGTGCCTACCATTCGGATCGCACCCCTTTGCACCAAATACAGCAATCCAGGACGGGCTGGAATGCGCTCATCTTTGCTAAAGGTGCGGCAGCGGTAGTGTTCTTGAGCCCAATCAAGAATCCGTTGCCAAGTTAAAAAAGGCCGTGATGCTTCAGAAAAGGAGGATGGAGATTGCATAGGTAACTAAAGAGCGTTCGGCTGAAGACAAAGACGTCATAAAAAGGTGCAAGGAGTGTCTTCTTGTTGGCGAGTCAGGCTTACCACCCAACGATACCAGCTATGCAAAGAGTAGAAATTGAACTTCTACTCTTTTGTTATACTTCCTACTGTACAATGATGGTAGTAAAATTTACTCAGTTTCAAAAAAAATTTGCATAATTCTAATTTTTCTTTGCTGAGATTAAACTTATACCTAAAGATAGATGACATAAAATCAATGCTTTTGAAAAAGAGATCCGCTAACAGGAAAAAATGTGTATAAAATGCTACTAGCTAGTAAATATACAGCAATTAAACAGTTAACATACAGTTATTTAAAGGCTGCTTTAAGTATTTATGCCTGTCACCCAAAAACTGCGTGTATATTAGAAAAAAAAATTCCTCTGTCTAAAGGTAGAGATAAAAATAATATTTTTTATATCACAGGTATAGCACTACAACTATCGAAATATGAGAAACTTCCGGCGATGGAGGTGGCTGAGGCCATAACTTCTCATTTTTCGGAAGAGTCTGCTGACGTTTTTAGTGTCCAAATAGTTCCACCTGGTTGGATTTATTTAGAATTGACTCATTCTGTCTTGGCTGCCTGGTTGCAAAGCCTTGCTGCGGGAGGAGTAGGGAATTGGGCATGGGGCAAGGAGCAAGGGGCAAGGGACAAGGGACAAGGGAAAAATCAGTACTTCAATACCCAATACCCAATGCCCAATGCCCCATGCTCCCTGTCCCATTCCCTATTTACCGTTCAATACGCCCATGCACGCTGCTGTTCGCTATTACGAATGGCTGAGCGAGAAAGATTTATCATTTCTGCCAATGCCATACCTTGGCTTAACAATCAGCAAAAACTGCGCCTAAACCATCCTGTTGAGCTTTCTTTGGTTAGCGAATTGGTACAAGTAGTCGATGAAATAGGGTGTTCTGGTTCTGATGGTTCGGTGAAATGGGAAAAATTAGCGCTTTCTTTAAGTCAAGCTTTTGAAGAGTTTTGGCGCAGCTGCCGTATTTGGGGTGAGGTGAAAGCGATCTCACCAGAACTAGCACAAACCAGACTGGGATTGGTTATGGCTACTCAATCAGTTTTAAGATTTCTCCTAGAAGAAAAACTTGGTATTTTTGCTCCCTTGGAGTTGTGAGTCAATAAATAATGAATGTTGTTGGTTGTTTGTTAATCGTTGTTTGTTATTTGAAACAACCAACAACCAACAAACAACAAACTAAAATGAAAAAAGTCAAAACTTTTGTAACAAGTATTGACTGGTTAAATAGCTTGAGATATATTAGCTGGTGTGTGAGGAGCGAACCAGCAAGGGTACCGAGACGAAACACGGCCAGTCGTCGGTGCCCTTTCTGATTTTTTAGGAATTGTTAGGGGTTAGTAGTTAGTAGTTAGTGGTTGTTTGTTCAAAACAACAAGCAACGATCAACAAATAACTATTATGACATTAAGAATTTTTCAATTGCCACTGCCACTCCATTTTGCTCGACACTAGGAGCTACCCACTTAGCGATCGCTTGCACTTTTGATGGTGCATTGCCCATAGCCACACCAATGCCAGCATACTCTAGCATTTCTACATCATTAAAATTATCGCCTATAGTCATAACGTTGCTAGATTGTAGTCCCAGCATTTCTTCTGCTATGTAACGTACCGCAGCACCTTTATTTACAAATGGGTTAGTCGCTTCAAAGAAGGTGGCAACAGATTTAGTCAGATACAACTCAGCAGGTGTGTATTGACTGCGCAAAGAACCTAGCAAATTGTCAATAATATTTGTGTCGTTGCATAAAGCCAAAACTTTTGTGGGTTCGTTAGTACTTAAAACTTGACGCAAGTCACCCACAGGAATGGGGTTGATACCAGAACGTTCTGAATATATTTGAGTTTCTGTTGTGATTTCTCGGACGTAAAGTTGGTCATTGATATAAAAGTGGACAGATAAGAGCGATCGCAGTTCGGGTTGTTCAAAATAGTCCAATAGCTTCTGGGCAATTTCCCGAGGAACAGGTAAATGTTGATGAACGTGTTGGCAAATTGGATCTTGAATCCAAGCTCCCTGATAGGCTATTAATGGCAGAGTAGAGCCAATATCTTGATGGAAACGTAAAGCTGAACGATACATTCGGCCAGTGGCAATTGCTACTTGAATTCCTCGTGCTTGCGCCGCAGTAATTGCTTGCTTTACAGGTTCGCTGATTTTGTTAGATTCTCCGGCAATGGTTCCATCTATATCTACAACCAGCAGCTTAATCTCTTTTGCAGCTATAGTCATTAGTCATTAGTCATTAGTCCTTTGTCATTAGCTTAAAACAAATGACAAAGAACTAATAACGACCTTCACAAGTTAAATTTATTTGTACCGACCTAATTTATTACCCAACTAGGTGATTCAGTTGCTGAGGCGATCGCAACTCAAGCACCAGCACTAAACTAAAGGCTGTGGCTCCCATAAGTCAATAAGTCAATCAAATTAAACAAATTAGCTGAAATTCCCATGCTGGTCAGATTAGACGATGGAAACTGCTGGCTACAATAGGTATATGTCCCAAACAACACCTTCTCACCAGTTGACTTCCGATTCTTCCACCACAGCACGTCCCACGTTCATCTTAGTAGATGGGCACTCGCTGGCATTTCGTTCTTACTTCGCCTTCGCGAGAGGAAGAGACGGCGGATTGCGAACCAAGACAGGAATTCCGACTAGTGTATGTTTTGGCTTTTTAAAGTCTTTGCTGGAGGTAATGACAACTGAACAGCCACAAGCAATAGCGGTGGCGTTTGATTTAGGCTTGCCAACCTTCCGCCACGAAGCAGATGATACCTACAAAGCCGATCGCCCAGGCACGCCAGAAGATTTTATTCCCGACTTGAAAAATCTGCACGAGTTGCTGGATGCATTCAATATCAAGATTTTAACAGCTCCTGGTTACGAGGCTGATGATGTTTTGGGAACCTTAGCACAAAAGGCTGCTGCGGCTGGATATAAAGTCAAGATTCTCACAGGCGATCGCGATTTATTTCAACTTATCGACCCCGAAAAAGAAATTAGCGTTTTGTATTTTAGTCCAGATGCGCTGAAGCGTTCCACAAATGGACTCACCGAATTTGGGCCAGAACAAGTCAAAGAAAAACTTGGCGTTTTGCCAACACAAGTTGTTGATTTTAAAGCGCTTTGTGGTGATAAATCAGATAATATTCCTGGAGTGAAGGGAATCGGTGAAAAGACAGCCGTGCAGTTGCTAAATACCTATGGTTCCCTTGACCACATTTATGCAGCGTTAGGTGAAATCAAGGGCGCAACTCAGAAAAAACTTGAAGCTGGCAAAGAAGATGCTGAAAAATCCCGTTATTTAGCAGCTATTGTTCTGGATGTTCCCTTGGAAGTTGATTTAGAAGAGTGTAAATTAAGAGGCTTTGATACCAATATTATTACACCTATTTTAGAACACTTAGAATTCAAAACTTTTTTAGGCAGGATTAACCAACTCCAGCAAAAATTTGGTGGTAAAGTTGCGGAAAAATCAGCTACAGAAACAAATGAAGCAGGTGTTCAAAACCTTGCACTTCTACCCCATGCAGAGGATGATGATTTGTGGTTCTTCAGTGCAGATGATACAGCCACAGTTCAACAAAAACCACAATCTGAGTCTGCGATCAAACCACACATTGTTAACACAGAAGCCAAACTAACTAAGTTGGTTAACCAGTTACAAAAATTCACCAATCCGGATGTACCCGTGGCTTGGGACACTGAGACAAACGACTTAGAACCACGGGATGCTGAGTTAGTAGGAATTGGCTGTTGTTGGGGAACAAATCCAGATGAAGTAGCTTATATTCCCTTGGGTCATAAAACAGGGGAAAATTTGAATAAAGAAATTGCCCTACAAGCACTACGCCCAATTTTAGAAAGTGCAGATTATCCCAAAACGTTCCAAAACGCCAAATTTGATCGCTTAGTTTTCAAGTGTCAAGGAATTAACTTAGCAGGGGTGGTTTTTGACCCTATGCTAGCAAGTTATGTGCTTAATCCAGATAGCAGTCATAATTTGAGTGACTTGGCTCAAAAATTCTTAGGATTGACAATTCAAAATTATTTAGATTTAGTTCCTAAAGGCAAAACTATTGCTGATATAGATATTCCCTCCGTTGCAGATTACTGCGGCTTACAAGTTTTTGTCACATTCCAACTAGTATCAAAATTGCGGGCGGAACTAGAGAAAGTACCAGCCTTATATCAGCTATTAGTGGAAGTGGAACAGCCGCTAGAAGCTGTTTTGGCGGATATGGAATACCAAGGAATTCGCATCGATACAGCTTATTTAAAAGAACTTTCACAGCAGTTAGAAACAGATTTAGCTAAGTTAGAACAGCAAGCTTATGATATAGCTGGAGAAAAATTCAACTTGGGTTCGCCCAAACAATTGAGTCAGATATTATTTGAAAAATTAGGATTAAGCACTAAACATTCCCGAAAAATCCAAACGGGATATTCTACTGACGCAGCGACTCTGGAAAAATTACGAGAAGTAGATACAACAGGCATAATTGATGCCATCATTGAGTATCGTACTCTTGCAAAATTAAAGTCTACATATGTGGATGCACTGCCAGCATTAGTGCGTCCATATACTAAGCGAGTGCATACTGATTTTAACCAAACAGCAACCTCAACTGGTCGGTTGTCTTCTTCTAATCCAAATTTACAAAATATTCCCATTCGTACTGCTTTTAGTCGTCAAATTCGGAAGGCATTCTTACCAGAACCAGGTTGGTTAATGGTCGCTGCTGATTACTCACAAATTGAGTTAAGAATTTTGGCTCATTTGAGTCAAGAACCAGTGTTAGTCGAGGCTTATCAAAACAACAAAGATATTCACACTGTTACAGCGCGGCTGATGTTTGAAAAAGAAAACATAACATCAGATGAAAGACGAGTAGCTAAAACAATTAACTTTGGCGTCATTTATGGCATGGGTTCGCTAAAGTTTTCACGTTCAACAGGTGTGGATAAAACACTTGCTAACGAATTTATCAAGCGATTTAGCAAACGCTATTCCAAAGTGTTTGAATATTTAGAAGGATTGAAAAAAAATGCGATCGCTCAAGGTTATGTAGAAACAATTCTTGGTCGGCGTCGTTATTTTGATTTTACCAGCAATAGCTTACGTCAGCTAAAAGGCAGCAATCCAGAAGATATAGATTTGAGTAAATTTAAAAATTTGGGCGCTTACGATGCAGGTTTATTGCGTTCTGCTGCCAACGCCCCAATTCAAGGCTCTAGCGCTGATATTATCAAAATTGCGATGGTAAAACTGCATGATATTTTGCATAATTATCAGGCGCGGTTATTATTACAAGTTCACGATGAATTAGTGTTTGAAGTTCCCCCAGAGGAATGGGAAGAATTGCAAATACAAATCAAATCGGTGATGGAAAATGCAGTGCAGTTGCGCGTACCGCTAGTAGTGGATGTACGTGCGGGTGAAAATTGGATGGAAACGAAGTAAATTGAACTGCACTATCAAATGATCGACCATGACCGCTTGTTTAAGGAACTCCTCACAACATTTTTTGTGGAGTTTTTAGAGTTATTTTTGCCAGAGGTAGCGGCTTATATAGAACGCGAATCTCCGGAGTTCTTAGATAAGGAACTTTTTACAGATGTCACCGCTGGGGAACGTTATGAAACTGATTTAATAGTCAAAGCAAAGTTTCGCGAACAAGAATCTTTTTCTAGCAACATTGCGATTAGATCCAGCACGAATGCGGATAATTTCCGGATTTGTAGATACCTATCTGCGCTTGAGTGCTGAAGAGGAAAGGCTTTTACGCGCCGACATTGCTAGGATAGAGCCAAGGGAACAGGAGGTAGTTATGCAAATTGTAACTAGCTGGATGGAAGAAGGGATTGAACAGGGAAAGCAGCAAGCAACATTATCACTGATTATGCGCCTACTTCCTCGGCGAGTTGGTGCGCTTACCCCTGAGTTGCAAGAACGCGTTCAACAGTTATCGCTAACTCAGTTAGAAGATTTGGCAGTGGCGTTGCTTGATTTTTCTTCCGTGGCGGATTTGGAGGCTTGGTTACAACAGGTTTCAGGAGAAACGTCGAATCAAGGAGAATGAAAAATAGCAGAGTAGATTTTGTGGAACATTCTAAGTAGCTTGCAACTTAACTCCAACCTTAAAAATCTTCATCATCGACAAAAAACTCAGCGTCGTCTTCTCTTGTCGAACTACTTTGCTGAGAACCAGCCAAACCCCAGAGAGGTTGTAGCAGTGCCATGCCAATCATACCCACACCAGCAAAGAAAGCCAGCACTAGACCCACTGGGATTTGAATTGATTGGAAGGCAAGAAATCTTAAAGATACTGGAGTGGCATTTTGGACTGAGAGAAGGGCAACAGCCATCACCCAAAAAGCCAGAACTAGTGTTGTCAGGAGAATAGCAAAAGTTTTCATAGTATTTTCAACTTAACACAAGGCAGACAAAGCATTGATTTGCAGCCCTCGGAACTGCCATTTAGTTACGTCGGCATAAATAAAAAAACAACTCTGTTGCAAAACTTCATGCAGGCAACCGTAAGCAGTAGACGAGAAGTAGAATAGGGTACATCACATCTTTACCTACAACTGGGCACTCCCAATCTTCTCTACATCTGGCAGGATGTAGAAAAGTTGCTATTTAGTCTAGTTTGAGAGCAAAGGTGGAAATTTAGCCAATAGGACTGTTGGAGAGCATTTGCCAAAATAATATTCAGTAATTTCTGGAGTGGCAAGTCCAGCATAGTCAGGGATATATTTTTAATCCCACAGTTAGGCTGTTTCGAGGCAACGAGCGATCGCCAGTATAACTTTACCCTAATCTAGGAAAAGTAAAGTCACCAGCAATAATCTCTCGCATCCGTCAGTATCAAATTCTAACTTGTGACAAAGCTTGTGTAGCTAATATTACTCTCATAGTATTTTTTCTCACCCTTGTTGAGCAATGTCAACCCCTCTTGGACTTTTCGCCAGTTATCATCTTTGGTCTTTAGTTGCCCCAGCTACAGGGCAACAACGCTGGCATTGTCAAATGAGACGTGGGTATATTAAGGCACGCCAACACGAACCACAAGTCAAAGCACTGTTGACAAAAGTTACAGCTTCTCAGCGCATTGGCTTACTGGCGCAAAAAGGTATTTATGAGTTTCATCACAACAGACATCTGTTAAATCAATTAGATGGCGCGGAAAAAGTAGCAGAACTACTGAAATTAAGCAATTCATCTCATGAAGTTCAACAACGCGTACTGCTAATTTTGAAAAAATATCACGACGATCCATTACTTTCAGGTAAGCGCATTATCTTATTAACTCGTGGTGATGAAGGCTTTCCCAAACCAATTTTAATTGAACACAAACATTATTGCTTCCGCTTATATGCGGCTATGGACTGTATTTTCATAGAATCTTCAGGCAATTTACATATTGTAGATTTCAAAACAGGTAAATCTGCTTTTGACCGTCGGCAGGCTTTAGTGTATTTGTTGGCTGCTCGTTATCTTTACCCTAGATATAAAGCTGTAGCTTCCTTCTATAATTTGGAATTTTGTAAAAAATCTGAGTTAATTAGTGTTACTAAAGGTGAATTAGATTTTATTGAATTTGAGTTAGCTAGTATTGCTCAAAAACACCAACAAGATTTGCAAAGATATCATCAGCAAAGTAGGGATTTTAGCACAATATTTCCACCGAATCCGGGTTATCACTGCCGCTTTTGTCCATTTAATTCTATCTGCGAATTTTCTGCTTTTAAAACTGCACAAGAAGGGGTTAGAGGCTAGAAGCTAGTTAGTAGTTAGTGGTTAGTGGTTATTCTCCCACTCTCCCACTCTCCCACTCTCCCACTCTCCCATTCCCCATTCCCTAGTCCGTAAAACGGTGGTAATTCTCCCAGCTAGCTAGTAGCGACTGTCTTGATTGTCAAGCGATCGCTAAAAGAAGTTGACGCAACTGGGGAACTGCTTCGCTGATTGGGCGGTGCCAGGTAGGGGCAGCAAGACCTTGAGTTAGTAGCGTAGATAGTCGTGCCCCCACCTGGCACTCCGCTGTCGCCGCCCAATCTTCCCCAGTTGCTGAATCACTGGTGGGGGCAGCAAAACAATGGATAAAAAACCCAACTCCAGCGAGTGCAAATTAATGCTCAGATTCATGCCCTCCATCGCCAGATCGAAGCAGAAACCAACCGTATAAATCGGATGATCGCTGCTGCCAAAGCAGAACTGAGTAATCGTCGTCGAGACTATCAAGACAAACGAGCGATCGCTATCAGTTAATTGCGGATAGTAAAGCCATTTCTAAAAATCAATTGGAGGAAGCCCAACTCGAAGTTGCAGAGCAAGAACAAGCTGTTGAAGCTGCCCGAGCAAAACTGCAACGTGCCCAAACCACCCTGAATCCGATCGATGCTGAGGTGGCGATCGCCGCTGAGCGCATTGCTCAAGAGCAAGCCAGCGGTCAAGCCAATCTTGCCGAAGATACTACCAGGCCTCAAGCAAGTGGTACGGCGACAACTGACTTTGTTGCTGCAAATCACAATAGCAATGCAGCGATCGCCTTTTATGAGGTGATGATCGAGCCAGAAACTCAAACATTTGGTCAGGGCAATAACCAATGTGCACTTCAATCTGGGATGGAGGCTAGAGTCGATATCATTACCAGGGAAGAAACCGTGTTGCAATTCCTACTCAGGAAAGCAAGACTGATGACAGATGTATAGTCAGGGGTTTATGAAATAAGGACAGAAAAAGCGGTTAGCACCAGGTGGTGTCTTGGCAAGCTGAAGCATAATTAACCACTACGAGGTATACGCTCAATTTCCGCATAACCACTGAAAATTAATCGTTTCCCTTCAGTTTCCAAACGGTTAAGTCGCATTTTTACCCCATTTAGGTCAAAGCGATCCAAATCGACCATATTATCCAAAATTTCCGCTAATGCCAGACTCAAGGTTCTGGATATTTCCCGCTGCGCTTCTGGTACTTGATCGAGTTCAATCTCTGGATTTGTAAAAGAAATACGCCGCCGCCTTTCAACAGCGATAGTTAGAGTCATTTGTAGCGGTACAAGTTCACCATTGTTTAAATCAGCTTTTGCGAACATCCGCAGGCGATTTTCTGGCAATAGTTCTACTTGTACTTCGGTAAACGAGACTGGTTTACCACCAGATAACGCTGTCAAAGCAGGTAAAGATAGGTTCACCAGCCGCTTTCTGACTAGTTCTGCTTTAAAAGAGTCGTTGATGCCTGCTTCTGACAATACAACTTGAGCGATCGCTTGCGTAGGTTGCTTCAGACGCAGCTTGCCACTTACAACTGAACCAAAATCAATGGCAACAGCATCCGTTTCTATAGAAATTTCCTCGGCAGCAAAATCTCTACGGATAACCAAACCACGGCCTTTCATCTTGAAGCTGTCGATGCTGCCTTGCAAGAGTTTGCTGGAAGGATAGCAGCGGACAAAGACTTCTACTGACTCGCTTTTGGTGAACAGGTGGCGAATCGTTTGGGTAGCAACGGTATTTAGCATCCGTTCTCCCCAGTCTGTGCCTTTAGGATCTGTCAAACCAGTAAGTCCGCCTAACATTTGCGTTGAGGTCTCTAGAAGTTCTTTGTATTTTTGTAACAAATTGTGAATAAACCAGCAAGTGTCTGGCGATTGATTGTGCTGATAGTCAAGTGCGGATAATTCCCTTTGAAAAAGCTGAAAGCTGGGGTTTAATACAATGGGCACAACCTTTGATTGGTGTATTATTTGACGCCTCATCAGATATTTACGAGTACATCACCAATCAAATCATGGATAATCACGTCTTGCGCTTGCAATTCAAACTGGATCGGCAATTAACTGGCAAGCGTTTAAGCGATGACATTGATGACGTGAGTGAAGAAAATATCAATAATTTGATAGAAGCGGCAGAGGTTTATATTAATCAGCCGCAAGTGCAAGCAGCATTACAGGAATTTTTACGAATTAGTCATTAGTCATTTGTTAGTGGTTAGTGGTTAGTGGTTAGTGGTTATTCCCCCACTCTCCCACTCTCCTACTCTCCCACTCCCCTTCATGTAGTGGTGATGCGAGATTTTTTGAGTAAGAAAGCAGCGATCGCCATTGTTGCAACTAACTACAGAAATGTCACTACTACTAACACTACTCCATAACCAAAATCAAGGTATAAATAAAAATAAAAATATAAATATATAAATCTTTTTAAGTTAAAAATTTATTATCAAATACAATATAATTTGCTTTTCCTTGCTCCTTAGCGCGATACATAGCTGTATCTGCATCTCTCAGCAGGGTTCTTGGTTCATCATAACCACTGCAACTCAAGGCAATGCCAATGCTTGCTGTTGTAAATATCTCAACTCCGTTGAGGTGAAGAGGTAAGCCTAAGGTTTCTTGAATGCGTTTGGCAATGTTGATAGCGTCGCCAACATCTTTAATATCTTCTAAAAGAACGGCAAACTCGTCACCACCAAATCTGGCAACGGTGTCGCCACTACGCAAGCAAGACTCCAAACGTCGGGCGATCGCTATCAATAAATCATCACCCATCCCATGCCCAAAGCGATCGTTAATTTCCTTAAAGCCATCTAAATCTAAAAATAAAACAGCGAAATGATTGTTAACCCGTCTTTTACAACGTTCTAATGCTTGTTTGAGTCGATCCAGGAATAAAACTCTGTTGGGTAGTGCTGTTAGTCCATCATAAAAAGCATTGCGAATCAATTGCGCTTCTGTTTGCTTGCGTTGAGTAATGTCTTGAAAAACTACAACAGCACCTGTAATATTACCCAAACTATCGCGAATTGGTGCCACAGTATCTCCAATCGGTATTTCTGTTCCATTCTTGGCAATTAGCCTACAGTTATCTGGTAGTCTCAAAACTACACCTGCTTGCATTGCTTGCGTAGCTAAATTAGCAATCCTTTCTCCGGTATCTTGATCGACTAAATTTAAAACTTCTACTAAATATTTCCCCAAAGCTTCTGTTTGCTGCCAACCTGTGAGCATTTCTGCCAGTGGATTCATCATTTCGATCCGAACATTAACATCTGTGACTAATACCGCACAGCCCATACTATTAATAATTGACAGTAACCTTTGCTTTTCTGTTTGCAATTGCTTTTGGATTTTGTGCTTATAAAGAGCTATTTCGACGGCAATATGTAGGTCTTTTTCGGTAAATGGCTTAAGAATATAGCTAAAAGGATCTTGTAACTTATTTTCTAGTATGTTTTTATACAAAAAACTATCTGTTAAATATAATACTGGTATTTGAAAAATGTTCTGAATGATATCTACAACTTGTAAACCGTCTAATTCCATAGCTAAACAGATATCAATCAATACTAAATTGGGATTGATATCTGCTATTTTTTTTACTACTACTTCAGCATAATCAGTGGTTTCGGTAACTGTATATCCTAACTTTATTAAACTATTTTTAATATCTACAGCTTGGATTTTTTCATCTTCTACAACTAGGATTTTCGGAGCGACCATGCTAAAATTACCAGTTTTCTCAGGTTCAGATTTTTTATCAATGTTAGCTGAGTTTGGAAGACAGTAATCCTATCATAATAAATCTCTAATCTTGCTGTGTATTACTTGACTGAAATACTGACTAATTCTGAAATGTAATTGGCGATCGCTGTTTAAAAAGTTTTAATAAAGTCAAGAAAAATAACTTGATACAGTTAATATCAAGTTGTTATTGTGATAATAAAGGCACGTTTTCTAGATTATATTTACAACTATTTGTAGTATTTACATAACAAAATAAAAGTGAAGATAAGCCATTAAGAAATTTACTAAAATAATGTATCTGATTAGCGAAACAAAAATCAGTATGACTCGGGAAGTGGGAATGGGGAACTCAATATTCCCCACCTAGTAAGGATTAGAAGCATTGAGAATTGAGAATGGGCAATAGCGAGAACTGAGAAATCAGAATGTTCTTCCAGCATCGCTGCCTTTGTTCAAGCCAGCCTACTTTAACCATTGGGTTTAATTCTGGTGACTTCGATGCTAATTTTGCCGCCAAAGTCTGGAATGGGTGCAGCAGGCTTGCTGAGAATGACTTGAACTTGGGTAAGGCGATCGCACTCTTGTAGAATAGAATCTGCAATGGTAGCTACTAAGCGTTCCACCAAAGCAAACTTTGATGTCTTTATCAGATGTTGCACCAAGTTGATGACTCGACGGTAGTCCACTGTATCTGCAATCGCGTCAGATTTAGCTGCTGAGTCGATATCCAACCATAACTTCAAATCCACCTCAAACCATTGGCCTAGCACCTGTTCCTCTGGTAAAAAGCCAGTGTAGCCATAGGCGCGAATTCCCGTTACATGAATGCAGTCCATAAGAAATTAGCAATAAAATTATTGATGGGTCATCAGCCAATTACCAATGACCTATTACTTATTACCAGCCTAAGCGACAGTATAAGTATTCAAACGAACATGATATAAACCGACCACTAGCAGCGATCGCCACTAGCAACAAATGAAAAAAACACCTTTTTCCCTGTTAAGAGTTCCCCGTTAAGAGTTCCCTGTTCCCTGTGTTTCTTGAGAGATTGTCTTTTTGCTAAATCAAATTTCATGCCAATTGGTTTTAGAAATACTAATGAACTTTGGGCTTCTATATTGACGCAGACATTGAAGCATCTAGGGTTAACAACCGCTGTAATTTGTCCAGGTTCGCGATCCACACCTTTAGCAGTCGCTTTTGCCCAATCAGCACCCGAAATAGAAGCAATTTCCATTTTAGATGAGCGTTCTGCTGCTTTTTTTGCCTTGGGAAGGGCAAAAGCAACAGGATGTCCTACAGCTATTGTTTGCACCTCTGGCACGGCGGGGGCAAACTTTTACCCAGCAGTAATTGAAGCCAGAGAAAGTCGTGTACCGCTATTGTTGTTAACTGCCGATAGACCACCAGAATTGCGAAATTGCCACTCTGGACAAACTATAGATCAGTTGAAATTATACGCCAATTACCCAAACTGGCAAGCAGAATTAGCTTTACCTGCAACAGATATGGGGATGCTGGCTTATTTACGGCAAACGGTCATGTATGCTTGGGAGCGATCGCTTTACCCAGTACCCGGCCCAGTACATCTGAATATACCCTTTCGCGACCCCCTCGCACCCATTCCTGATGAAAATGTAAAGACGTTGCATGCAACGTCTCTACAGTTTCACCCAGAAGAATTCTTTGCTAACATCACAACTCTATCTCCCTCTCCCCCCCTCTCCCACTCTCCCACTCCTCAGGAATGGCTAACCTCTTACCGAGGCATCATCATCGCTGGAATTGCCCAACCACAACAACCATATAAATATTGTCAGGCGATCGCCCAACTTGCCCAAACTTTAAAATTCCCTGTCTTGGCAGAAGGACTTTCTCCTGTCAGAAATCATGCCGATCTCAACCCTCATATTATTTCTACCTATGACCTGATTTTGCGGAATCAGCAACTGGCGAAACAGCTAGCGCCAGAAATAGTAATTCAAATTGGTGAAATGCCTACCAGTCCAGTATTGCGTCACTGGCTAAAAACCACCACCGCCAAACGCTGGTTAATTGATCCCAGCGATCAAAACCTCGATCCCCTCCACGGTAGGACAATTCATCTGCGGGTGAGTGTAGAACAGCTAGTTGGGGAAGAGTGGGGGAGTCGAACAGATGTAGAGACGCGCCATGGCGCGTCTGGGAGAGGGAGAGAGGGAGAGGGGAGGAAATTCTCCTCATCCCCCCATCCTCCCATCTCCCCATCCTCTTATCTCCACCAATGGTGTACGGCAGAAGCAAAAGTCAGAGTAGCTGTTGACCAAACCTTAACGGAAATAAAAGACTTAGTTGAAAGTAAAATCGCTTGGTTACTGTCCCAGACTCTACCACCAGAAACCCCTATATTTATCGCCAACAGTATGCCTGTGCGGGATGTGGAATTTTTCTGGAAACCGAGTAACTTAGGTGTACGAACCTTTTTCAACCGGGGTGCAAATGGCATTGATGGCACTTTATCCACTGCTTTGGGAATCGCCCATCATCATCAAAGCAGCGTCATGTTGACGGGAGATTTAGCACTATTGCACGATACTAATGGCTTTTTAATTAAAAATAAATTTGTTGGGCATTTGACGATTGTATTAATTAACAACAATGGTGGTGGAATTTTTGAAATGTTACCCATTGCCAAGTTCGATCCGCCATTTGAAGAGTTTTTTGCTATTCCTCAGGACATTGATTTTGCTCAATTGTGTGCCACTTACGGCGTGCAGCATGAATTGATTACTTCTTGGGAACGCTTGCAGACTCAGTTAAATCCATTACCTTCTAGGGGTATTAGGGTTTTGGAGTTGCAAACAAATCGCAAAGCCGATACCAAATGGCGTCAAGAGAATTTGGGTAGGTTTGCACTAATGTAGTTTCTGCAACACAACCCAAATAAAAAGCCCCCAACTCTTTGGGGGTAACAGCCATGAACTCAATAAACATTTACACTTGAAATAAGCCAGATAAAGTCTACACCCTAGCTTGCAGGTATTGCTGGCTAGGGCTTTCTTAATGTTTACAGTAGTATTGATTTACTACTCCAAACATTTTGTAGTGATTAACCTCAAAAATTGTAGCATCATTCAGCATTTGCATGTTTTGCTTTACTAATGCGAACATTTAGCCTTAATCAGAGAAAATTTCCAGAACTCTAAGGTTTAACAGTACCTCAAATCAAAATGAGGTACGGCAAAAACGCGATAAAAACTGGCGATCGCCCTACCTCCAACAATGCTCCCACCTAAATGCTGTCGCAGGTGTGGCATTGAAGTGTCAAGAGTCCCAAAAAAGCACTAGCAGATGCTGGGCTATCAAACTATAGTTAACAAATTCACACGATATTCTTCCCAAGGAAGAAGTAGTTGCCAAATTGCCAGATCAAAGGGGCAATTTTACACGAATTTCTAGACCAGCATTTACACCCATAAACCGGAGCTACGGATAAACTAGAACATGATTCGCTTACTATCAAGCAAACAGAATCACCTCATCTTGTATTGGGTGAGAATATTTTTATTGAACATATTTTAATCATAAACAGTTAGATTTTCTAATCAAAACTCTGCTGTATTTTGTAATAAAAACTTGTGCTTTGTGGGTGCTTTTACGTGGCACTAATACTGTCACTAAATAAGTCTTAAAAAGACAGATACCCGAATTCTCACCAGAAGTCGGGGATCTTACAGGGTACAAAATATAAGGTTTGCTAAATCTATTTTAGGGTTATTCGGGTGGGTACGTTTGCGATCGCGCCCCCTTAAAAACTATCTCGCCAACGTCTTTGTTCTTACCAGAGAAAAGCCGAGCCACCATCTCGGCGCGAGATGAAACTTCTAACTTTCGGAACATCCGCTTTAAAGCTTGCTTGACAGAATTCTATTAAATACACAAAGTACTTGTAAAGTTTCCAGGTCAATCACAAATTGAGACTTCAGTGTATGTCGTTTTTGTTTACCACTAAAAAAACGTTTCTGACCATATTTAGGACGTTCTATGGGACTTTCAGTCACATCCATTGCTACTGTTTTCGGTTTTTTTGATGGTGTCAACAATGACTTTTTTCCTCCCAACCGAAACCTCCCAGAACTGACTAAAACATTTTCTACCCAATGAACAGTACGACAAATTGTTGCTTCTGACACTTGCCAATCACTGGCGATATGGAAATAAGTTCGATATTCACGCCAATACGTTAAACATACTAACGCCTGGTCTTCCAAACACAGTTTTTTAGAACAACCCCGTGTTTGTCTGTGACTTGCCGCATCTTGTAGTACGTTGACTATCTCATTAAATGTGTGTCTTTGTACCCCAACCAGACGTTTAAATTCTCGATTGGACAGTCGTTTTGTTTGTTCGTATTGCATTGGCAGAGCAAATTCATGTCAAAATTCTCCATCTTACCATAAAATAATCCTGCAAGAGGTCTAGTCTGTCTCTTTCAGGATTGCTCAGAGGATTGCCATCTGATTGATTATGAATTTCGTCCTGTGCCATAAGAAACTTCTGCTACTCGTAATGCGATCGTGGCACAGTAAGTAGGTAAGGCATTGCCTACCCTAAGATACAATTTTCAACTTGAAGTAGCATTCCACGGTCATGGAAATCAACTGGCAAACCGCCAAAACCTACGAAGACATCCTTTATCACAAAGCTGATGGCATTGTCAAAATTACCATCAACCGCCCACACAAACGCAATGCCTTCCGTCCCAAAACCATCTTTGAACTGTATGACGCCTTCTGCGATGCCCGCGAAGATACTACCATAGGCGTCGTACTATTTACTGGTGCTGGGCCACACACTGATGGTAAATATGCCTTTTGTGCGGGAGGCGACCAAAGTGTACGCGGGCATGCAGGTTATCTGGACGACAGCGGTATCCCTCGCTTGAACGTGTTGGATTTGCAACGCCTGATCCGTTCAATGCCGAAAGTAGTAATTGCTCTAGTAGCTGGGTATGCGATCGGTGGCGGACACGTTCTCCACTTAATTTGTGACCTCACCATCGCTGCTGACAACGCAATTTTTGGGCAGACTGGCCCGAAGGTAGGCAGTTTTGACGGCGGTTTTGGTGCCAGCTATCTGGCCCGTGTCGTCGGACAAAAAAAGGCGCGAGAAATTTGGTTTCTCTGTCGCCAGTACAGTGCCCAACAAGCGCTAGAAATGGGCTTGGTTAACTGCATTGTGCCAGTGGAACAATTAGAAGTAGAAGGCATCCAGTGGGCAAGGGAAGTTTTAGAAAAAAGTCCCATTGCCATTCGTTGTTTGAAAGCAGCATTCAACGCCGACTGTGACGGACAAGCTGGTTTACAAGAACTCGCAGGTAATGCCACCTTACTTTATTACATGACGGAAGAAGGAGCCGAAGGAAAACAAGCGTTTTTGGAAAAACGTCCGCCGAATTTTCGCCAATATCCTTGGCTTCCGTAGACTATCTGTTTGTGTCTTAGTGACTTAGTGGTGAAAAATTTTTTTAAACCACTAAGACACAAAGACACCAAGAATTATTTAGCAAAGCGAATAAGCTTTATTCTTAGTTGAGCTAAATACAAGTGCAAAATCTGACTTTCCACATAACGTGAAAAGTCAGCCACTCGTCTTGGTTAGAAATGCAAAAATCGCTCCTCTTTTCAAGGAGCGATTTTTGACATATCAAGGTTATTTCTAGACCCATAATTGTTAAAAACAAATTTTATTTGGAAATTACTAGAGATTCACTTTTTACTGCCCACTTTCTCAGCGCCACACTCTGAAAACCTTACTGTAAAAGGGTCTTGTATTCATTTGACCTTGACGAGTTTACTCAAAATTATACTTGACTTGAGTTGAACTCACACCAAAATTTTCTCAATCTAATATCAAAAGACTAATTTACCATTATCTTAGTTTTTAGCTGTTCAGAAGATGTGCAGCTAACTGTTTCTTCAATAGGAGAAATAACTGTTATATTCATATCTGAAGTTATGACTAGTGTAGCATCTGGCAAACTCCAAGCATCTTCCAATCTTTCCCAAGAAGGAGCAAATGGAGGAAGTGCCAAAGAGCAAGCTTTCCAAGCTGCTTGAACTGGTGCTCCTAACTGCTGGCACATGCCTCCACGACGTCCCTCTGGCTGATAATAACGACAATATCTACAAGCAGAAGTCAAGTCTTTAATGCTTTTCATAATATATAGTGCCTTTGAAAGCTTATTTACATATCTAATTTCGCATATAGATATAAAAGCTGTTTTATACCAAAAAGTATATTTTGATGGACGTTATAGCGATCCCCGGGATAGAATTTGCTTTAGAATCTCTTTAGCTTTGTGTTATATATTTCAATTATTTTGTTAACAATGTGATACAAGCATGTCAAAATATTACGCACATTTGTTTTTGGCTAAAAATAACTAGGGATCAAGGCTAAAAATAAACTTTTTGATGCGTAGCGGTTTTTAGTTTATCAGGAAGTTGCACAGTTAGCGATTATGCAAGCTGTATATTTTTGCATGGTTTAGATCTGAAAAACGTATTTTATGTAACGTTTGAAGAGATCATTTGAATAAGTCAAAAGTTTCCATCCAAGGGTAGAAGAAATAACAAAAGATAAGGAGCATTTGGAAAAAAGCCTGAACTCAAGCGATTTGCCAGTTTGTAAAAGGGACTGGGGATTGGGGATTGGGTAAAAATAAGTCAAAAGTTAAAAGCTAAAAGTAAAAAGAAAGAATTTTTTCTTTTACCTTTTTACTTTTTACTTTTCCAGTTCCTTTGCCCCTTGCCCTATGCCCTCTACTTAGCTGTTGCAGTTGCGATCGCCGTTATCTTCAAAAATTATTGGAGAAGCCTTTAGCAGCACACAAAGAACAAACACCCCAACGCTGGAGTTCGCCACCGGGTGTGGGACATTGGCACTCAGGACAAAGGGGTAAGTGATGCGATCGCTCTTGCATTGCTTCTGCCCAATTTTCAAAAGCTGCATTGGCACTCTTGGCAGTGGATTCAACATCATGGTGTCTGTTTATTTCCTCACCAAGATAACTTGGATGGTGGCGCGGTAGAAGCGTTTGTGGCTGATTGTTAGTTTCTTTAGCAGCGTACCATTCAGCAGTGGAAAAACGAATATCTACCAAAGGAGTAGGTAACACTGTATTTAACTTGACAAGTAAGCGCCGACGCTCAAAAGTTAAGTTCTGTGCCCAAGCAGCACTAGAAGTTGCTACTCGCAAAACATCGCGCTGAATCGACAAAGGGCGAGTATGAGCAGCAATTACTTTTCCGACAACTTCAGGCCAGCACTTGAGCAAACGTTGAAATGGCTGCTCTTGCAGCTTCGCCTGTAGTTGGAGAACACCTAAAATATCATTAACAGAATTAAACGACATCCTAGTAAAGGGGTGCCACAATTGCATTTGGATTATGCAATGAATCTATGCTAACTTTCGATAGCATCAGCACAAATGTATCTTTAAATAAAGCAATTGGCGATCGCTATTTAGCCAAAAGATGAAAAGCTGTTAGCTTTTAACTTGAGAATAATCCGGCAGTCTAAGTTTGAGGCAGATAGACAATGAATCAAAACCCTCTGGTAGATTCGAGTGTAAAATCCTCCAAAACACCCGAGTTAAAGCCAGCACTTGCAGCAGCACTCTCCAGTTTAGAAGTAGAACTAGATCAAGAACTAGCCCGTTATCGACGCACCCGATTTACACATAAAACATCATTACAACCCCGTCTGGGTATTTCGATGAGCGGTAAACTCCAACAGTTAACTGCGATCGCCACAACAGAGGTAAAAACTCAGCACGCAGCAACTGCGAACAATAGTGAAAAAATTTCTTTGCCACTATTCCCAAGCACGACACCACCAATATCTGAATCGGAATCAAACACCCAAGAGCAAGTGCCAACAACAGTGAAGGAAAACTCTTCACAACAGCACACTCTTGAAATGCCCTCAACCTCTGCTGTAGAGAAAAAACAAACCACACCTATCCCTAATTCCGCCAGTATTGTGCCTGCAACGATTGGGGAAAATAAAAGTCAAAATCTTGTCTCGCCAAATAGCACCCCCAAGCCGCCTGATGATTATTTGGAATCATCAGAAGCACTGCTACGAAGTCTAGCAGAAGAACAACCCCCAACAAACAAGCGTAGTAATTCCAGCGACAGTCTGTTATCACCTTTAGGTATCGGCTCAATGCTGCTGCTATTGATGTCAAGTCTTACTCTTGGCTATGTAGTGTTTAATCCGAAAAGCTTACCGCATTTGAGTCTAAATGGTTTGTTTAAGAAAAACACTCTTGACTCAGCCACAAATACTGAAGGTACAGGCGCAGACAGCAATATCAAAACTGTAGCGGAACCAGAACTTACACCCATACCCAAGAATCCCAATCTAGCTGCTAGCGAATTTCCAGAGGTAAAAAACCCCAATGATGTAGTTGGTTTGCAACCCAAACCCAAACTAACGCCAATAGCGACATCTACACCCAGCCCAATTCCTGCCACAACTACTATTGCCCAGCAGGTACAGCCAACCTCAGCCCCGATGCCGCCAATTGCTACAACTACAACCCCCACCAAGCCAACTCCTACTCCTGCACCTAGTCCACAAAATTTAGATGATGCAGAAATAAAACCCTTGGCGGATGGATTTTATCATGTCGTTATAGACAATCAGAGTGTAGAATTGTTTGCCAAAATACGGCAGGTAATTCCTGATGCTTATTTAGCATCTGACAACAAATTAATTTATCTAGGAGCTTTTAAGACCAAACAGCAAGTCAAACAACACATGCAAATGCTACAGGCAAAGGGAATTAATGCCAAGGTGCAGCAGCCTTAAGGGGCAAAACAATACGATACGATGAGGTCAGAAACTTACGCTTGGCTTGGTTGCTGACTGGCGAAAAGTAAATGGAGGGCCGATATGGGACTGATCGAACGGATCGGGCGGGTAATTCGTGCTAATATTAACAGTTTAATTGGGGCAGCAGAAGATCCAGAAAAGGTTTTAGAAAAAACCGTGATGGAAATGCAGGACGATCTGGTGCAGTTGCGCCAGGGGGTAGCGGCAGCGATCGCTAGCCAAAAACGCACAGAACGGCAGGCAGCGCAAGCCGAGTCTGCCTCAGAAGAATGGTATCGTCGTGCCCAATTAGCCTTACAACAAGGCAACGAACTTTTGGCAAGGGAAGCTCTTAGTAAACGCCGTGCCTACCAAGAAACTGCTAAAGCCCTCTCTAGCCAGATTGAGGAACAAACCGACGTCGTGGCTAGGCTGAAAAAGGATATGCGCTCCCTAGAGCTAAAAATTACTGAACTAAGAACTAAAAAAGATATGTATATTGCTCGCGCCCGTTCAGCAGAAGCTGCCGTGCGCCTTCAAGAAATGCTGGAAGGTGTTTCTGGAACAAGTAGTCTAAATGCCTTTGAGCGCATGGAAGAAAAAGTTGAACAACTAGAAGCCCAAAAAGAAGCAATAGCAGTTACTGGTACAGATGAATTGGAAAAACGGTTTGCAACATTAGAGGCTAGTGTTGATGCCGAACTGTTACAAATGAAAGCACAGCTACCTAGTGGTACGGAAAATACGCAATCAATACCACAGCAATTACCCAAGACAGAGGATTAAGCCGGATTGGTCAATTACTAAGTTGAAAGAATATCTTAAGAATAAGGGTCATTGGTCATTTGTCATTGGTCATTGGTCATTGATTAGTAGTTTTAACTACTACCTCCCATATCCTGTCTTCATTTACTAATGAACAGCAGGACTGAAACAGTCCGGAAGGATTACATTGAAATAAGTAGCTGTAAAACAGTAAAAAAGCTAACTGCCAAACCAAGCGCGTAAATCTCAAAAGGAAAAACAAAGTTATGGGATTATTTGATCGCATTCGGCGAGTAGTCAGCGCCAACCTCAACGACATGGTCAGTAAAGCCGAAGACCCTGAAAAAATGCTGGAACAAGCCATCCTGGAAATGCAGGAAGACTTGGTACAGCTACGCCAGGGAGTAGCTCAGGCGATCGCTGCCCAAAAACGCACTGAAAAACAATACAATGATGCGCAAAATGAAATCAACAAGTGGCAACGCAATGCCCAACTTGCCCTGCAAAAAGGTGATGAAAATTTAGCACGCCAAGCGCTGGAGCGCAAGAAAACTTTTACAGAGACGGGTACTGCCCTCAAAGCCAGCCTAGAGCAGCAAACCGCTCAAGTTGAGAACCTCAAGCGCAATTTAATCCAGCTGGAAAGCAAAATTTCTGAGGCTAAAACCAAGAAAGAAATGCTCAAAGCCAGGATCACTGCTGCCAAAGCCCAAGAGCAACTCCAAGGCATGGTGCGGGGTATGAATACCTCCTCGGCAATGGCAGCGTTCGAGCGCATGGAAGAAAAAGTCTTGATGCAAGAAGCCCGTGCCCAATCAGCAGGCGAATTGGCTGGTGCAGATTTGGAACACCAATTTGCAGCTTTAGAAGCTAGTAGTGATGTTGACGATGAATTGGCAGCACTGAAAGCCCAGATGTCCCTACCCGGTGGTACATCAAATCAACCCCAACTGCCACCCGAACAAAGAACCACTCCTAAAGCCAATAATGAAGTGGTTGATGCTGAGTTGGACTCGCTACGCAAGCAATTGGATCAAATGTAATACTTTGATAACACCTTTGGAAACTAATCCCACACCTGTTGGTTGTGGGATTTTGCGTCATTTGTCAATAGTTAATTATTAATTATTACTAATGGTTAATAGTGAAAAATAACTATTGATCGCTTGCTATGGACGATTGACTACTTTGGGATAGAGTAATTTGTGTGTCAACCGAAAACGATACCACCTGATGGAGACTGAAATGAATAAGGGTGTAAAAGTTATAACTGATGCTGAGTTTGAAACCGAAGTATTAAAAGCTGAGGTGCCAGTATTGGTTTACTTTTGGGCTTCTTGGTGCGGTCCTTGTACATTAATGTCCCCAATGGTAAACTTTGCTGCCAATACCTACAGCGATCGCCTAAAAGTGGTGAAAATGGAAATCGATCCGAATCCAGTCACCGTCAAACAATACCAGGTAGAAGGAGTACCTGCCCTCAGGCTCATTCAAGGAGACAAAATATTAGCATCCACTGAAGGAGTCATTGGTAAAGACAAATTAGTTAACCTCTTAGATACTCACTTAAACTAGTCAATAGTCCAGAGTCCAGAGTCAAAAGTCCAAAGTCAAACACTTTTTGACCCTTGACCCTTGACTATTGACTATTGACCATTGACTAAAATGCAATTTGCCAAACGTTTACAACCCCTACAATCAAATGTATTTGCTGATATGGACAGAGCCAAGGCAAAAGCTTTGGCTGCTGGACAGCAATTGATAGATTTATCGCTGGGATCTTCGGATTTGCCAGCCGCAGCACACGCGATCGAAGCGATCGCTCAGTCTCTCTACGATCCGAGTACCCACGGCTACTTACTGTTTCACGGTACGCAAGCATTTCGCAAAGCAGCAGCCCAATGGTACGAGCAAAAATTCGGCATTTCCGTAGATCCAGAAACAGAGGTGCTACCGCTAATCGGCTCTCAAGAAGGCACTGCCCATTTACCACTAGCAGTTCTTAACCCAGGAGATTTTGCCCTGTTACTCGATCCGGGTTATCCCTCCCATGCAGGCGGAGTTTACTTAGCTAGTGGTCAAATTTACCCAATGCCACTACTAGCGGAAAACGATTTTTTACCAGTTTTTGCTGATATTCCCGTACATGTCTTGGCACAAGCGCGGATGATGGTGTTAAGCTACCCACACAATCCTACCAGCGCGATCGCACCATTATCTTTCTTCCAAGCTGCTGTTGCATTTTGTCAGCAACACAATCTCGTGCTGGTTCACGATTTCCCCTACGTTGATTTAGTATTCGAGCAAATCGAGGACTGGGGTAAAAATCTTCCCAATCCCCAATCCCTTGCCCCTTCAATTCTCCAAGCCGATCCAGATAAAACCGTTTCAATTGAATTTTTTACTCTTTCCAAGTCCTATAATATGGGTGGCTTCCGCATCGGTTATGCTATTGGTAATGCTGAGTTGATTCGTGCTTTGCGTCAAGTCAAAGCAGCAGTTGATTTTAATCAGTATCGCGGAATTTTAAATGGGGCGATCGCTGCCCTCAGCGGGCCGCAAGATGGCGTCAAAACAGCTGTCAATACCTTCCGCCAACGCCGGGATGTCTTTGTTAATGCTTTACATCGCATTGGTTGGCAGGTTCCTAAACCTAAAGCCACAATGTACGTTTGGGCAAAGTTACCAAAACCTTGGAGCCAAGATTCTGTAGAATTCTGTACTCAACTAGTCGAAAAAACAGGAGTAGCAGCGTCACCTGGTGCTGGTTTTGGCAAATTCGGAGAAGGCTATGTCCGCTTTGCCTTAGTGCATGAGCCACCCGTATTAGAAACTGCTGTACGGAGAATTGCGGAGTTTTTGTAGCTATGGGATGGCTATGTAGCCGCACGCGATCGCCTTCTGAGTTTTCTAGACCAGCGTAAACCCTCTAATTCAACGTGAGTTCGACGGGTTGAAAAATGTACAAAAAAAGCTGAGACTGTATTTGGATCAAAAATACGCATGATGTCTCAGCAATGGAAAATATTGTATCTCGGTTGGATGTGACACAGATTTTTTGCGATGTAGATGATTTTTGCTCCTCATGGGAGAAGATGTGGCAACAAGTACCTCAGCTACCGTTAATGAGCGGTGAACGCCGCAGTAGCTCCAGGATGCACATCAGCGAGGTCATAACTATCGCTCCGCGCATTTCATGGCAGTGGTTATAAGACTTTCAAGGAGTTCTATACGTTGCATGTACTGCCTGGTTGGCGTGGAGCTTTTCCAAACTTGGTTAGCTACAGTAGATTTGTTGCATTCATGCCGTGGTGTTTGATGCTGTTGTGTTGTTAACGTGAGTTCGACGGATAGGAAGGGGCAAAAAGCTTGCTATGTAAGAATTGCTCAACTGGCATTCACGGCAGCGATCGCCCACAGTGGCGCAGACGAGCACACTGTATAAACTATTGAGTCGGGAACAAGAAGGATTTGTAATTGAATCTTCCACACATCAGGCATTGAAAACTAAAAACATAGTTATTGGCTTACCTCTAGACTATCCCCATTTCTGGAATGAACAATCAGAAGATGACATCCGCCAACAGGTATTAGAAGATCCGCAAGCTTGGAGAAGTGCGCTAGGACGCTCCCTAACTCCTCAAGGCTTAATCATACCCGTAGTACCTCACTACCGAACATTTCCTTGGGTAGCTGTGGCAGGTAGACGGATTTTTACACAATTAGAAATAGTTTTTAGCGATCGCTACTTTATGGCATCCAGTGAATTGAATTTTCTCAATACTATTCTGCTTGAAAACGAAGCAGAGTAAAAATCACACATTCAGACACAATCACATGACGGATGACTACCGCTTTGTACGAATACAAAGAATTTTTTCGTTTAAATTTGTATTAAACTTCAGGTGCTTCTGGGCAAAAGTCAAGCGAAACATTTATATCAAAATTTTTGTAATTTGTGCTATTTTTATTTTTTAATGAATTAGGTAATGATAAAAAGTGTAAACTAACTTTAATTTGAAGTTTACCTTTTTGTCTGCAATTATTACCTATCGTTAGAAGCTCAGAGGTCATTTATAAAGTAAAAATAAAATTACTGTAGGGGAGGCTGTCATCGGTGTGGATTTTCCTCCCGCTTTATTGCCATTGTGTTAGGCGCATATTTTGAGATGATTTGTCACGAAAAACACGATCAAAGCGCCTAACGCACTGCTATATAACATGGTGCGTCAGGCTAAAGCCGTGACACAACGCCAGGTGACGCCACGTGCTACAACGGGGGGAACCCCCGCAACGCACTGGCTCCCCTACTTAAGATT
>NZ_JACAEU010000114.1:0-5118 GCF_013388695.1 Fischerella sp. | reverse complement strand
CGCACTGCTATGGATAACAATTATATGGTTCAGGTTCTCAATTGTTTTTTCATTAGCAACACTTTAGATTCTTCTGATTCCTTGTGTCAAGCCTGATTGAGATGCTCTTACCCTGAGCTAACAACTGGATAATTTTTCTTAATTCGTATATTACTGTATCTTTATTTCCATCTATAAATGAAAATATTCCTGGCTCATCCCAACCAGTATCTTTTTGTTCAATCCGATCAAAACCCAAGTAATATCTTTTAGGGGCGATAAACACTCCCCGATAGTCATAGTCAGAATCTGGGCGGTTTAAACCATAGCCGTGACTACCTGCTAAACCAATCAAAATAGTTCTTGCCTCAAGTTCTATTCTTTTCATATTTTTGTCGAGATGTCAGCGGTTATATATGACTTTTTTATAGACTATAGACTACATCCAAGCTGAATTCACATTCTATTGGTAATAGGTAATAAAACTAGCAATTACCTGTTTCCCTATAAAAATAATTTTAAAATAATTTTAATAATTACTTCTTTAGCTATTTATACTTAGTTCGTCTGCTCCGTATTTTCCCGCACTTTTACATAAAATTCATTGAATACACGTAAGTAAGAAATCCCATCATCTTTTATACATAAACTTATATTTAGTAATGCAAAGTTTTTATAGCAAATCATACAAATTATAGGTAGATTTCAGGAAATGGTTGCCATACTTGATGGTGAAAAATCAATCCCAATTAGGAAGGTTCTTTTATAATCAACTAATGGCTATGACAACTTTAAAATCTTGTGTTTCATCTTGTCGGTACTGTCGTCATTACACACCTGTAGGACAACGCGGAGGCATGTGTAATCTGTTAAATGTAGCAGTCAAATCTGGGTGGAAAGCTTGCTCTTTATCTATCCCATCTTTTGCACCTTCTTGGGAACACATAGACAGCATTCACAGCATTAACTCGAAACACTAACAATTGCTATCCAAAAAATCATTTGTGACCAACAATTAATTTTCTGTATTCACATTTTGCACGCCTATGCAATAATCGAGAGCCTCTGGCTCTTATTAAGAATGGTGCAAAATCTCAGCATAGCCAGTGCAAATCCTCACATCACAGCTTGTCTTTTTGCTAGATTAAAGTGCATTGGGTAATTTAGTTGACTCAATCGGATTTAATTTAGTATAATTTTAGATTGTCTGTCTATTTTCCAGCTCGGATCAGGTAGACATACTACAAAAGCTGGTAAACAGAATTTCAAGAACGCGATCGCTCGCGTTTTTTTAAAGGACAAAGCCAGCTACCTGTACGGCAACTGACTAAGGACAATTACATGACTTACGCAATCATTGAAACTGGCGGCAAGCAATTACGAGTTGAACCAGGCCGCTTTTATGATATCGAACTGCTTTCTGCCCAACCGGATGAAAAAGTTACTATAGAATCAGTGCTATTAGTACAACACAACGGCGAAGTTACAATTGGACAGCCGTTAGTGTCAGGCGCAAAGGTAGAAGGAACGGTGATGCGGCATTTCCGGGGTCGCAAAGTCATCGTGTACAAAATGAAACCGAAAAAGAAAACCCGGAAAAAGCGGGGACATCGCCAGGAAATCACCAGGCTAATGATTAACTCCATTAGCATTAATGGTTCTGTGCTGGCTTCAGAAGCTGAAACCGCCCCAACAGCTAATGAAACTGCTGAAGCACCAGCAGAAACAGCTGCTGAATAATAGAGATAGTAGTTAGTAGTGAGTGGTTAGTGGTTCGTTGGTTACTACTAACTACTATCTACTAACCACTAACTAATTCCCATTATCAAGAGGAGAAAATCATGGCTCATAAGAAAGGAACAGGTAGTACACGCAACGGTCGTGATTCTAACGCTCAGCGTCTGGGTGTCAAGCGCTACGGTGGTCAAATTGTCCGTGCAGGCAATATTCTTGTGCGTCAGCGCGGTACTAAATTTCACCCCGGTAATAACGTCGGTATTGGTAGCGATGACACTTTGTTCGCCTTAGTTGACGGCGTAGTAACTTTTGAACGCAAGGGCAAAACCCGCAAAAAAGTCAGCGTTTATCCAGCTGTTACTGAATCTGCTGTTGCGTCTTAATCCCCAGAGTATAGTGGTGGGCAATGCCCACCTTAGCTTGAAATAGGTGAAAGAAGGGTAAAGAAAAGCTAGGATAAATTCTGATGCGTTCGGTGTCTGTTGTAATTGATGATAACCCTTTTAAGATACTGTTATATAGTCTGACACTACCTTTGCTGCTAATGCACCTAAACCTAAACCTGTTAGAGAGAATATGTTTGTAATCCAAAAGGTCAACCCTTCTTTGAATCCTGCTGCTTGAAAGTCTATCTTCACCAAAATGACCGCAGCAGTAATCACCAAAATATCCAGAAACTGACGGAACCAGGCAAGAATAAGAAAAAATAAAAAAGCCCCTAAGACTGCAACACCGAAAGACCTAACATTTGATGCAAAGAAGCTAATCGAATAATCAGCTATCTTTGACCAAGGAATAGTCAAGCCTCCTACAAAAACTAAAATGGCAAGCACAACTAACACCCATACATAAGGCTGAATATTTGCGTTATATAATACCCAACCTAAGGTAGTATAGGTAAACAGCAGCAGCAACAGAGAAAGCCAAGGAAGTCTCTTCAAAATTAACATAGGTTGCTATTCTCAGCAGCGAGTTAAGTTTTTATTCAAAAACTATACAGACGCAACTAAGTGTTTTGACGTAAGTATTAATGTATTTTTTGTAGTAACTGCGAGTAGTTAAGCTAATGTACCTCTAAGTTACATAATCCGAAGACGCGGTAACGCAAAGACAGCAAGACGCAAGACGCAGGGATACAGATTGAACGATTGTTAGCTTATTACTTTAATCTTCTTATTTGTTTTTACTGCAATCAATAGGCGATTATGCTTCCCAAGAGCCTTTTGTGCAAGTTGACAGAAATTTTTAGCAAAAAGTAAATTACATATATTCTTAAACATTTGTAAACTGTTAGCAGTTATGTAGCCGCGTGTCACATCTTGATTAAGGAAATATCATGAAACAACTTGTTATCGCTGAGCGCGTGTGCCTCACTGGTCATATTATATCGATGGTGTTTGGACTGGTAGGAATATTACTGGTAGTTCCCCACCCCGAAATAATTTTGAACTTAGCCGATATAGGACAAACAGCCATGCAATGGAGTATGGCTGGAGGTGGCGTGGTTTATATGATTTTGGGTGCGGCAGCTGTTTCTTTGTATGCTTATCGAATCTTAGGGTTACGTTTGTGGCTGTCATTTATGCTGCCCTCGGTGTTTATTTCTTTAAGCAGTGAATTATTGGGAACCAGCACTGGCTTTCCTTTTGGTCACTACAGCTACTTAAGTGGTTTGGGTTATAAAATTGCTGGTTTAGTACCGTTTACTATTCCCTTGTCATGGTTTTATGTAGGATGCGTGTCTTACTTGCTGGCGCGTGCTGGTTTGGAAGTAGATAAAAAACCCAGCCTGCTGCGTCATGTCGGTGCGATAGGTTTGGGTGCTTTGTTGCTTACTTCTTGGGACTTTGTACTTGATCCAGCGATGAGCCAAACTTCTCTACCCTTCTGGTATTGGCAACAACCGGGAGCTTTTTTTGGGATGCCTTATCAAAACTTTGCTGGGTGGATTGGTACTGGTTCGGTATTTATGACGGTAGCTGCACTGTTGTGGCGGAATACACCAATTAAATTAGAGCGATCGCAACTTAATCTACCCTTAATTGTTTACTTAAGCAACTTTGCCTTTGCCACAGTCATGAGCTTGGCGGCTGGATTCCCCATTCCTGTATTATTAGGGATGTTCTTAGGCGTGACTCCGGCTGTGGTACTGTGGTGGAAAGCTCAAACTACATCTACACCAGCTGTAGAAGCTGCAACCAAGGAAGTGCAAGTAGCTCCGGTAAAAGTTGCTCTCAAGTAAATCAAAATTCTACTAGACACGACGGCAGTTGCTACAACAGGGGGGTTTAGAATCCCTGCACAGTAGCGTTGGGGATCTTTTTCCCCAACGCACTGGTTCTGCAACGCCTGCCTTATTTATCACATCTTACATACCTTTTGCGTTAGTCCAATATTTTTGCAGTGACAAGCTGGTTGATAATAGCAAGCGCCTTTTCGCTTTTTTTACTACTTATACAAGTGCCCGCAACAGCAATTTTGCTGTCGCGCCTCCTCAAAGGGCCCCTACGCCATCCTCCCGTTACACCCCAAAACCCGACACCAGAACTACTGGGTAATGTCAGTATAGTTGTTCCTACCCTAAATGAGGCTCTACGCATTAGTCCCCTGTTGGCTGGCTTAAGTCGCCAAAGCTACGAAGTCCGAGAAATTATCGTTGTAGATAGCAATTCCCAAGATGGCACTCGCGATTTGGTCAAAGCAGCGCAAAAACAAGACCCCCGCTTTCGTCTAGTCACCGATGATCCTTTACCCCCTACTTGGGTAGGGCGTCCTTGGGCATTGCATAACGGCTTTTTGCATTCCTCAGAAGCAAGTGAGTGGTTTTTGGGTATGGATGCTGATACCCAACCATCACCTGGTTTAGTTGCGGGTTTGATAAAGACAGCCACAGATGGGGGATATGATTTAGTTTCCCTTTCGCCTCAGTTCATCCTCAAATATCCAGGAGAGTGCTGGTTGCAACCAGCCCTGTTAATGACGCTGCTTTACCGCTTTGATCCCACTGGTATAAATACAGATCAGCCAGAACGGGTGATGGCGAATGGTCAATGTTTTTTATGCCGCCGTTCCGTTCTAGCTGCTGTAAGTGGTTATACTAGTGCCAAAAGTTCTTTTTGTGACGATATTACTTTAGCGCGACACATAGCCGCTTCTGGGTTTAAGGTAGGCTTTTTAGATGGGGCGAAAGTGCTGAAGGTACGGATGTATGAAGGGGCGATAGAGACGTGGAAAGAATGGGGACGAAGTCTCGACTTGAAAGATGCTTCTTCCCGCGCCCAATTATGGGGTGATTTGTGGCTACTCACTTCAGTTCAGGGTCTACCCCTCCCCATCGTACTCATTTTTTTGTTACTCTCCCCCCCTCTCCCCCTCGCCCCCTCTCCCTCTCTCCCCCTCTTT
>NZ_JACAEU010000113.1:0-45663 GCF_013388695.1 Fischerella sp. | reverse complement strand
TCGCGATTATGAATTATTACCCGAAACATCAGAGACTTTTTTATATATTGCCATGATCCGCATTATGGTGAGGCGATTGGCATAATCTTTGACCTCTGAAAACTTTTCAAACATCCTCTGAGATTAATTCCCAGTAAACAGAAGTATTATCAACGTGGTCAGAGGGCTATGAGGCTTATTATGTCTGCATCGTAGCTCTTGTTGTCGCCCCGTCAGGCTAGTTAGATGTCTGTTTTAGAAAAATTTAGCCAATTTTTTTAAATGTAATTATTTTTTACATTTTCTGAGCGATGCCTCAAAACTAGTAATTACCTTGTCTTGGGAGTTGATTGGCAACTGCCAATTTTTTTGGAATCAGTTTCGGTAGTGGCATTGCCAGGATACACGCAATTCACCCAGATCCATTAGCTTTTTGGGTCTTACTTTTGCCAGATGCTTTGCTTTTAGCGATCGCGATCGCTGTATCAACTAAAGATAAGCTACGCTGCTCAATTTACAGATAAATCTTGCTAAACCCCATAACTACCACTTCCATAAGCAAGACCATTTTAGGGTCATAGCGTAAATTCTGCTATTTCGCCATAAGTTTTTTGATGAAAACCCTATAAATCAAGGCTAGATAATTTTTTGCTTTTTGTAACTATTTTATATTTTATTTATAAATAAAATAGTTATTTTATGATTTTTAAGGCTTTAAATGATTTTATAAAGATTATTTTTCGTGATTATTCAAATAAAGCTTTATTTACTCTGAATATCGCCCTAAAATATTTTAAAAACCCCTTTATTTTCAGTTTTATTTGAACAATAATGACACTCGAAGACCTCACACATCGCCGTCACAGACGGTGCTGCAAGTGTTTGAGCCAATAATAAAAAACCATAAGAGGCAAAAACAGTGAAATTAGCAGTTTACGGAAAAGGCGGTATCGGTAAATCTACAACTAGCTGTAATATTTCCGTCGCTTTAGCCAAGCGTGGCAAGAAAGTATTGCAAATTGGCTGCGACCCCAAACACGACAGCACCTTCACCCTTACCGGCTTCTTGATTCCAACGATTATTGACACCTTGCAAGAAAAAGACTACCACTACGAAGATATTTGGCCTGAAGATGTGATCTACAAAGGCTATGGTGGAGTTGATTGCGTAGAAGCTGGCGGGCCACCCGCTGGTGCTGGATGTGGTGGTTACGTAGTAGGCGAAACGGTAAAATTACTGAAAGAACTCAACGCCTTTGATGAGTACGATGTGATTTTATTTGACGTTCTTGGTGACGTTGTTTGCGGTGGTTTTGCAGCACCTCTTAACTATGCTGACTACTGCATCATTGTTACAGACAACGGTTTTGACGCCTTATTTGCTGCTAACCGCATCGCTGCTTCCGTACGAGAGAAAGCACGGACTCACCCACTGCGTCTGGCTGGGTTAATTGGTAATCGTACTTCTAAGCGTGACTTGATTGAAAAATACGTAGAAGCGGTGCCGATGCCAGTTTTGGAAGTCTTACCTTTAATTGAAGATATCCGCGTTTCCCGTGTTAAGGGTAAGACTTTGTTTGAAATGGCAGATACTGACCCCTCTTTGAATTACGTTTGCGATTATTACTTAAATATCGCTGACCAACTTTTGGCACTTCCCGAGGGTGTGGTACCGCAAGATGCCCAAGACAGGGAATTATTCTCTCTGTTATCCGATTTTTATCTAAATCCGAATAAACCACAGGTTCCTAATCCGGAAGAAGAATTAGACTTGATGATTGTATAAATCATTTTTTTCTCAGGATGAGAGTATGGCTTTCTTTTACAGTTTTACAGATTCGCTTAAGCAAAAGTGGTTGCAATTCTTTCAGAACAATCGCGACTGGATTAAGCTGCACATGCAGGTGGAATCAGTTTACACACCTGATGGTGGCAAGCGACCGCCTTCTTACCTCATCCTGGGAGTGGCTAACGCGCTGGAACCGAAGCTAGCGCAGTTGATGCTACCTTTCTCCAAATTGAATCCTGATGCTGATACCCTAGTTGAGGTGCTGGATTTAAATTTCGATCCAGACATTGCTCTGGGGAACCACATTCCCAAAACAGAAGGATCGCAACAAGACTATGAGTCAGCAGCCATCATAGAAGAAAAATCCCATGATGAAACATTAACAACATCCGAGAAAAATGGTTTTGGGAAAGATGCCATTGCTCACGATTTGGAAGTAACCTACAACCATGAAGAAACCCTCATGGTTCCTGATACGATGTTGCGGGATGAACTGAGGGCAATGGCTACGGAAACCCTGAGTAGTATGGAGGACGATAATTCTTCGCCTCAAAATCCCAACTCAAAAAATGAGTTCCAGCAAATGCACGAAACAGATGCAGCTGACGAGTTTGGTGATATTTCCTTTGATGGGATCAAGGAAGTAGATAACACAATTTCCGCTGTACCTAACGAGAATGGATTTGCTGACGTGTTATCAGATGTTTGGGGTAATGAGACAGCTTCTTTTAAGGGTGAAGCAAATACAGATATTTTTTTAGGGGAAGAACTGTCAACTAACGGTTTGGACGACTCGGAAATTGCCAGTCTTTTCCCCAACACGTAAATGCAGAGTTAGGAGTTTGTCTTTTGTCCTTTGTCGGAAGCAAATGACAAATGACAAATGACTCTTAACTCCTAACTTTAAAAATCATGGGGAGAAAATACTAAAATGACTCTTGCTCAACCAGAAGCTTTAAATTTTGAGTGTGAAACCGGTAACTACCACACTTTTTGCCCAATTAGTTGTGTGGCGTGGTTATACCAAAAAATTGAAGATAGCTTCTTTTTGGTAATTGGTACAAAGACTTGTGGCTACTTCCTGCAAAACGCGATGGGGGTGATGATTTTTGCGGAACCCCGTTACGCGATGGCAGAGTTGGAAGAGGGGGATATTTCAGCACAACTGAATGATTACGAAGAATTAAAGCGGCTGTGCTTGCAGATTAAACGCGATCGCAATCCTAGTGTAATTGTGTGGATTGGCACTTGCACCACCGAAATTATCAAGATGGATTTGGAAGGCTTGGCTCCCAAGCTAGAATCTGAAATTGGTATCCCCATTGTCGTGGCTCGTGCCAATGGTTTAGACTATGCTTTCACCCAAGGGGAAGACACGGTGTTAGCGGCGATGGCTGCACGTTGTCCGGATAAGGCCCCTGTGGTAGAAGCAGATAAAAACGAGCGTAACGCGATTCAAAAACTGCTCAATTTTGGTAAGAAGAAAGAAGAAGTCGCCCAAGAAGAATCCGAGTACGTAGATCACCCACCTTTGGTACTATTTGGTTCTCTCCCCGACCCCGTAGTTACTCAACTCACCTTAGAACTGAAGAAGCAAGGTATCAAAGTTTCTGGCTGGCTACCCGCCAAGCGCTTTACAGAACTACCTGTAATTGAAGAAGGGTATTATGTTGCTGGTGTCAATCCCTTCCTCAGCCGCACCGCTACAACCTTAATGCGGCGTCGCAAGTGCAAGTTAATTGGCGCACCTTTCCCCATCGGCCCTGATGGTACTCGTGCTTGGATTGAGAAAATTTGCTCGGTGTTTGGCATTACCCCGAAAGGTTTGGAAGAACGGGAAGCCCAAATTTGGGAAGGCTTGGAAGAATACGTCAAACTGATTCGTGGCAAGTCTGTATTCTTCATGGGTGATAACTTGCTGGAAGTTTCCCTAGCACGTTTCTTGGTGCGCTGCGGTATGACCGTGCATGAAATTGGTATTCCCTACATGGACAAGCGCTACCAAGCTGCTGAGTTAGCTTTGCTGGAGAAGTCTTGTAAGGAAATGGGTGTACCCATGCCAAAGATTGTTGAGAAGCCAGACAACTACAACCAAGTCCAGCGGATTTATGAGTTACAGCCTGATTTGGTAATTACTGGTATGGCTCATGCCAACCCGTTGGAAGCACGCGGTATCAACACTAAATGGTCTGTAGAGTTTACTTTTGCTCAAATTCATGGCTTTACCAACGCCCGTGACATTCTTGAGTTAGTAACTCGTCCGCTGCGTCGGAACAACAGCCTAAAAGATTTGGGTTGGGATAAGTTAGTGAAGGAAGAAGCCAAGATTTAAAGATTTCCACCCTTGGCTGAGGATATCACTCTTTGTACTTTTTTGTCTGTAGATAAACGAACGGGGCGAATCGCATTAAACAGCGATCGCTCTTTTTTATGAACTGTAATGGGTTTACTTTCTTCACAATTTCCTCATATTGATTTCGTATTCTATAGAAGTGGAGGTATTGTGTTTATAAGCTCTTTATAAACTCTCTCCTACCCATCGAGGGAGGTGAGAATATGTTGACAAATCAAAAGTTTTTGAATTTTGCTCTTGCTGGTATAGCAGCATTGAGTAGCATTCTAGCTACTAGTAGCCGAGTTCAGGCAGAGCAAAGCTTTAATAGGATTAGAGTAGAGACAGATTCCGCAGTAGTGCGTATTGATGGTAGGTCGAACGATCGTCGCGATCGTCGATATTGTAACTATGTTAATCGCCGAACTCTAGCACAAATATGGGAAAGCAGACGGTGGCAACGTTACAATAGATGTGTTCGCCACAATCACCCGCGGCGCTGCCAATACATTCTTCGGGAACGAAACCCTTATCATAGATATCTTTGGTATTAGAAATACCATTCTCTCACTGTTAACCAACCGACAAGAGGATAAAATTTGTAACCCATCGGCGATCGCTCTCGCAGCGACTCCAATCAGTTCGATTACTAGCCAGCCAAGCAGCCTCATAGTTACTCCCTAGTTGATTCATCTACTTCTATCCCTAACTCTTGGCGGAACTGTTGCATTATCTTTTCAAGTAGGTTTTCGTAAGCTTCTTTATTTTCTTGATTGTGATTGATAATCCATCGCCTAAGTTCGTCTTTGGATATTCCTTCTTTCTGTTGTTCATCTGCCCATTGTTTCAGTTGTTCACGCGAACTAACATCAATTAGTCTTAGCTGACTCTTTCCAAGCTCATAGCTTTCAAAGGATTTTAGAATTCTTTGCAGTTCATCATAGTTATTTTTATCGAGTAATAAGTGTCCCTCGTTAATATCTAAGCGAGTCTCTTTTAGCGTTTTTGCAAATAAAAAAATATTTTCCTCTGAGACTTGTTTCCATAATAAATCTCCAGCAGTCTTTACTTTCTGTAGACTGCTCCAAACTCTCATGTAGAGTTCAAATCGACTCGCCGAAATTCGTTCCTTTTTTGACCTTTCCAATTGAAGTGCGTCTTTTAATAACTCCAGTTCTTTTTGATGTTGGTTTCTCTGCTTTTCTAGTTGTATTTGTCCAAAAAACCAAAGCATCCCACCACTGCCAAGCAAGGAACCTAAAAGTGCTGGTATAGCATCTTTTATGAAACTACCAACACTATATGTTTCTTTAGCGAGAACCACTGACTGGGATGAATTATTTTGACTGGGGCTAGAAATAACAACTGGTGTCGGAGTGATAGAATTGTTTGGCGTAGCAATGGTTAAAGCAGGAGAAAGTACCAGCACCGTAGTGATTCCAGCAAATCCAAAACTGACGATTTTAGTACAACCGTGCATATTGATCTTTGAGGACATAGGATTTCATGAAATACTGAAAGCGATCGCTCTCTTTACATATCAATAACACCAGAGCGATCGCACTTTTTCTATGTAGGGTACAGGGAAAAAAGTAAAAGGGGAAAGGAACCTCGCGATCCCGTTGGCAATAGTTTGATTATTTACTTCCACCTGCCGACTTAGCAGCCACAAACCAAAATGGCCCTGTTTCGGTGCATTTGTTGTTTTCCTCGATCTCGTAGACTACTATTCCTTCTTTTGACAGAGTTAAGGCCTCTCCCAATTTGATGTAGAAAATAAAGGGTTCAAGATATTTAACTGCTGGATCGTAGTTACAAGTTGGCAAGACTTTTTCTTGGAAGTACTCGTAGCCTACATCTTCCACGCTTTCATAATATCGGATAGTCAAATCGTTTAAATCTTTATCGGGAAAGTGCTTTTTAATTTGTTCGCTTAAATAACTGGGAATTTTTGTAGTTGGGTCAAGTAGTGTTCCGGTTTTCATAACGTCTTGCTCCTTGCTTCTGGAAACTGCTACTTTTGGGTGTAATTCGCTCTGCAAATAGGAGTCAAACTAGCCGAGTTTCTCTCACTTTGCTGTATTTTCATCATAGAAAAATAGTTTGAGGAATTTGTGAGGTTTTAAGAACACCCCTACTAGTTTGTCAAATTTGAATTCATGGACTCAAAGTTCGTAGTCAGGACTTTAGTCCTGAATTTTTAAGCACGCTTGTGCTTACTACAAACCCTCAAAACTAGTGGTCTGTCCCATTAATTTTGATGAGTTGTAAAAGATTGTAGTTAGGGCTTTAGCCATGGAAATTGAGCGATAAATCGCTCACTACAAACCTCTCATAATTAATGACATAGACCACTACACCCCTACGCACTTTTCCACATGCTGTGAAAAGTCAGATCCATCTGTCTGAACTGTAAATATGCAGATGCAATGCAATCGCTCTCATTCCATACCAACAACATTAGAGCGATCGCTTCTGGCAGCCTGTGCCTGTTTATCGTGCAGGCATAGCTGGTCTGGGAGGCATCCTCATTTCTAGGGGAACCATTGGTTCCGATACTTTAAAGTTTGGCAACTGAGACTTGAGCAGCTGCTTCTGGCGATCGCTCAAACTTGGAATCTCTAATACATCCTCAACCTTGTTGTAAGGTCCATTGGTGACAATCAATTTTGCCAGGTTCGGGTAGAATCCCTGACAATCTTTAAATTTGTGAAAAAACTAGCTAATTTAGCTTTACTCTCACAGTAAAAAAAACTGTGTGAGGAAATTGTGAGGAAACCGGAAGTTTGACTGTAAAAAATTTCTTACCTGGAACGCCCCAAAGTAGTAATATATAACACAGCTTCATCAGCAGGTATACCTAAAACTTCATTGACTAGATCATCAAAGAAGCCACCGATACCGCTGACGCCCAAGCCAAGATGAATTGCTGCTAAATTCAGCCTTTGCCCCAAATGACCCGCATCCATATGTAAATAACGGTAAACGCGATCGCCATATTGAGCAACTGCTGCCTTCAAATCTGCTGTATGGAATAACACCACTGCCGCATCTCGACCTAAATCTTGTCCCAAGCAGAGAAAGTGTAACTCCCGACGGAAATTTTTAAAGCGAATTTGTCGTAATTCTTGCGCTTTGGGTGCGTAATAGTAACAGCCTGACTCAAGTCCTTTGACACCGGAAACGGCGATAAATGTTTCTATTAAATTCAGGTCAAAGTAGTCTGGAGAAATATCTAAACCTTGGTCGATGTAATTTTGGGGTTGATAAGTGAAATCAAGTAAGGCTTTTAATTCATCAAATGTTAAATCTTCACCTGTGTAAGCACGGGTAGAACGTCGCTTGAGAATAGTAGCTTCCAAGTCTTCAAGCTTTTCGCCCCACTGCACGGGCGTAGTGGCAGTAGAAATTTTTTGACAGAAAGGAAAATTGTACTTATCCTCCAAGGACTTTTCTTGTTTGACTTCCGGCAAATTCAGCTTGCCAGTTGTGCCTGGTTGGATTTGGGTGGCCTTGTGAAAGTAGTTCAACAACTCACCATCGGGAATTTCAGGATAATTAGTTTCGGTGGCGGAGGGTAGGGCAGTTCGCCATGTGGGCAAGTTTTGTTTAATATCTAGTAAATCAGCTAGGGGAAGAATTGCGATCGCTCCTTCCTGTTGAGGATCGATATAAAGTAGTTCATTGACCGCTTCATCCACAAAGCCACCGATTAAATGAGGACGATAGTCAGTAATAGCACTTGCTAACTCGATGTTACCCAAAAGGTGTCCTGTATCCAGAAAAATCCGGCGGTAAGCCCTATCTTCATAGCGCCATGCCGAACGATAAAAAACAGCAGTGGTAATAATTGCCAGTTGCGTACTTTCCAAAGCAGGATGCCAAAAACAAGCTGCTTGCAAAGCTTGCCAAACATCACTTTCCCAAAAATGCATCAAGGAATGAGTCCGACACTGGTAGTTATACAGTCCTGGAGGCAATAAAGGCGTACCGCGAGAAACTACGTACACCTCTGCTGGATACAAACCACCAGCACTAGGCGCAGCACGGAGATACACCGCGCTTCCCATAGAAGGCATTCTGGCAGTCAGT
This sequence comes from Fischerella sp., assembly GCF_013388695.1. Lineage (NCBI taxonomy): Bacteria > Bacillati > Cyanobacteriota > Cyanophyceae > Nostocales > Hapalosiphonaceae > Fischerella > Fischerella sp. The sequence continues at coordinate 37,471 of NZ_JACAEU010000113.1, read as the reverse complement.
CCATAGCTGCAAAACAAAAGCCGCGATACTCTTTGCCACCATTGAGCGTCTGAGTTGTTGACAAAGGCCTCAGACTGATCTTGAATGTAGGGCTTGAGATCAAAAGTTGAGCCAATTTTGTACTCTTTGAACGGCACAGGTTGCTTTGCCCAGTCTAACCCCTTATGTTTAGAGGCTATAGTTTCAGGGTCATACTTAGTGCGTTCGTGGTAGTGCTGGGCTATGGAGTGGCGTAGTTCGGGCATAAGAGTTTAAATACGCTTCTGCTACCTATCTTGGCATTCCTGAGCACCATCGTTTCGTCATCATCAGTACAAACCTTTGAGGTTTTTGTATTATCACCCATAGGTGCAATCTATAACTGTCTACTCAATAAGGGACTTCCAAATAAAAAACATCCCAAATTTTCTTGTGAGATGGATGTCCCCACCCGTCCCATCCCAGAGGGGGGCAGGATGCTCCGAAGTTTGCCGGAAAGAACATCTCCCCGGCAACTTCTCTCCACTCCACAATCCGGGATAATTTATTTCTTAGAAATCCCTAAGTAGGTGGGTGGAAATAAACATAATGCGAGTTACGAAAAGTAAACACGCCTAAAATCCCTACCAATGACGTAGACGCGCTTTACTCGGCTTCGGTGCAGGGTATGACGAATGACGAATGACGAATGACAAATGACAAATGACAAATGACCCTTACGGGTTCGCCAGTCGCTCATGGGGGGAACCCCCAAGACCGCGCTGGCTCACAAATGACGATCTTCACGAGTTAACTTTAATTGTGCCGATCTACTTATCACTAAAACCCTGCTATTTTTGAAACGTCAGGAAATTACCAAATGCGCCTATCGTTCTAAAGTTATATCCAGGGACTTTTGTAGTATAGATACTGAAAATGAAAAAGTTCTGGCGCTCGGTTGATTGAGTAATAACGTCTTTGATATTACTACTTTGAAAAGCCAGTCCTGTTGCCAGTCCAGATTTGCAGGTAGTGGCTGTCAGTTTGCTAACACCCTCCCACAACTGTCCTTGTGGCAACTGTGGCCCATTACAAACAGCATTTTGAATCTCGCTGGTAAGTCGGTTTGCGGCATAGTCAACATAGGCATTGTTATTAGGGTTGGTAAAGGACATTACACTTGCAACACCAGCGATCGCTATCAGTGTGAATAGGCTTTTACTTATACCTTGACGACTTCGCAATGATGCCTTCATAGTTTTCTTGTAGAAATGATGCAGCTGACTCGTTAAGTGTAAATACAACAGCAGTTACCTCTATTTCTGAAACTTAAGGCAGCTATGCTACTGAAATCAGGATGGCTATATTTTGCTTGTCATTGAGTATTAAAACTGTAATAATCTGGAGTAGGGCTAATAACAAAAAATAATTTAAGCGATAAGTTCGGTGTTTTGGCTTGTAATGGCTTGATTTGATTTTTGCTGGAAGACATGAAATTGTAAACTAAGCATTAAGTAAGTACTACATACTACCTCCCACCAACGTTCTATTTGTTCGTAATTAGTGACGCGGAAATCAGACCAACCTATGTAATTTTTACTGTGCTTACAGCCGTACTCTAACCAAGTTATTAATCCATAAGGATTACGTACTGCTGAAGGAATAGATGCTGGTAAATTACTCATTAGGAACAAAGTAAAGTTGTCAGAAAAATTTTCTCGGTCAGTGGTAACTTGCCAATAGCGGGTTTGTCGATGCTTTCCGAAGATAATTTCACGAATGTAGCTTTCTTCGGTCTTGCCTTTAGAGAACAGCCTGTGGAATTTCTTCCATCTGGTGTACCTAAGTCTCTGACTCGGAGCTAGCCAAAAACCATAATTACTTCTAATCGCAACGATGAAATTGAGTTGAAATTGATTGAGGACACTAATCAAAGAATCGCATTCTTCATACACAGTATCTGCTAATACCAAGTCAAATTTGAACCCTCTCTCTTGTAGTTCTTGAATTATCTCGGCAGCTAATTGAGGTTTTGTTTTAAAGATGTCTTGCGGTTTCAGTCTTTTTAAAGGTTTGAAAATTTTAAAAATTAAGGGAAAAATCAGACCGTCTACAAAAGCATAGGCATTGACTGAAACAATTCCATTTTCGACTGTGCCTAAATTGCCAATATATTGTCTGTCTACATAATCGGTAGTTTTACCTTTCTTTTTATCTCCACTATCATCAATGATCAAAGTAAAACTTCTTCCTTCTAACACCTGACGAATAATAGATAATCTCTGATTTCTCAGTTCTTCTACTTGCCAAGGTGATTCAGTCAAAAAATGAAGTAAAGATTGATGGCTGCTTAAACCTAGATATTGGGCAATTGCAGGCAGTGTTTTACGAGGAATATCAGAAATTAGACCCAAATGCAGCCATTTGAAGAATTCAAAGCTTCTGACTTCTGGGAAAAGGTGCTGGTAAGTTGCACAATAGTTATCAACAAAACTGACGGTAGGAACTGCTTCCCTGGGGTGTGCCATACATTAACTCCAGAAAAAGGGATTGATAATTATTAGTCATCTTTTTTCAACAGCGTCACATAATATAACTAAAGATTACTAACTGTTCTATGAAGCTTTCTTGAAGTAAATGTTTCCAGCTTTTTCTGCTTTTCATAAATTTTGATATGAAAGATTTTATTTATAAAAATACTTTATGTATTTTTACGTAATATTACAATATAAATAAACATATTTGAAGCATCATGCAAGTTGCTTGATTTCAACAATATAGTTACACTTTATTTGCTGCTCACTGATTTATATCTCTGCAAATTATAAAAACATACTACTTGTCAATGTCTATATTTATACTCTTTACAAAAAGATAAGAACATGAATAAAGGTATGACGCTGCATGGATTAGGGGTGTAGCAAAAGTAGTTATCTTTTTCGTTCCTACTTGACTTTTAACCCTTTCCTACAGGTGGCAAAAGTTATTTTTGCAAAAGGTCTGTAGCAGCTATATGGTCATACTAACTTTCGCAAATACTTATCTAAATTTTTTGACAACAATGCAGTCGTCATAATGATCGTTAGGACGCTCATAGTTTTGTTTATCCACACCCAGTTACTATTTAATTGTTGAGGTTGCTTATTAAAAAACAATAAACCTTTTGAGAGATGAATTGTCAAGAAGGGTCTGACCAATTAGTAAATAACAATAGATAATAGTGCTGAAAACTAAAGCATAAATATGGATAAAAAACAACTAGGAAAAACAGGTGTAGATGTTAGTGCCATCGGTTTAGGAGGTATGCCGATGTCGTTAAGCAACCGCCCCTCAGAGTCGCGATCGCTTAACGTTATTCATCGCGCTTTGAAATTGGGAATCACTTTCATAGACACCGCTGATTCTTACTGCAAAGATGAATCAGATAAGCACCACAACGAGCGATTGATTCATAAAGCCTTGCAAACTTACGATGGCGATACAAGCAAAGTGATTGTCGCAACCAAGGGTGGCTTGATGCGTCCCAATGGTAACTGGACACGTAATGGCAACCCAAAACACTTACGTGAGACTATTCGCATCAGCTTTGAGGCTTTAGGTGGTAATAAACCTATTGATGTATGGCAATATCACGCACCAGATCCTGACTATACCATTGAGGAATCCCTAACACCAGCCAAAGAAGCACAACAAGCGGGGATCGTTCGTTTTGTGGGAGTTTCTAACTTTTCTGTGGAACAAATTCAAAGGGCACGGGATGTAATTGATATCGTCTCGGTGCAAAACCAATACAATCCTTGGTATCGCCAGCCCGAGTTTGATGGCGTACTGGAATATTGTGAGGTGCCCTCGATGTGAAATTATCTGATCAGGAAGTCGAAAGAATTGATCGAGAAACGATACCATAATTAGGTAAAATAACAAGTCTGCAAACAAACAGGATGCTTGCTGACTGGAGACGCGCTTATGGCTCGGATGTATTACGACGCAGATGCAAATTTAGACCTTTTAGCCGGAAAAACGATCGCCATCATCGGTTATGGTTCCCAAGGTCATGCCCACGCCCTGAATCTTAAGGATAGTGGCATGAACGTTATTGTCGGATTATATCCGGGCAGTAAGTCAGCAGCTAAAGCCCAAGCCGCTGGGTTAACTGTCAAGAGTGTGGCAGATGCAGCCAAAGCTGCCGATTTGCTGATGATTTTGTTACCTGATGAGGTACAAAAAACAGTTTACAAAAACGAAATTGAACCCCAGCTAGAAGAAGGGAATGTATTAGCTTTTGCCCACGGGTTCAATATTCACTTTGGTCAAATCGTGCCACCACCTGACGTAGACGCGATCATGGTAGCACCCAAAGGGCCCGGACATTTAGTACGGCGGACTTACGAAGAAGGACAAGGAGTACCTTGCTTATTTGCAGTTTTTCAGGATGCTACCGGACAAGCACGCGATCGCGCCATGGCTTATGCTAAAGGTATCGGTGGAACCCGTGCTGGCATTCTCGAAACCACTTTCCGCGAAGAAACCGAAACCGACTTATTCGGCGAACAGGCAGTATTGTGTGGTGGTTTAAGTGCCTTAATTAAAGCTGGATTTGAAACTCTGGTAGAAGCTGGTTATCAGCCAGAATTAGCTTATTTTGAATGTCTCCACGAAGTCAAACTGATTGTTGACTTAATTGTGGAAGGTGGACTCGCTAAAATGCGCGATAGTATTTCTAACACTGCTGAATATGGTGACTACACTCGTGGCCCTCGGATTGTCAACGAACAAACTAAAGCAGAAATGCGGAAGATTCTCAGCGAGATTCAAACTGGACAATTTGCGCGGGAGTTTGTTCTAGAAAACCAAGCAGGCAAACCTGGATTTACCGCCATGCGTCGTAAAGAAGCCGAACACTCAATTGAGGAAATCGGTAAAGACTTACGCGCTATGTTTAGCTGGATGAAGAAGGATTAAATCAAAATTATGAATTATGAATGATAAATTATGAACTGTTTTTTCATAATTCATCATTCATAATTCATAATTATTTAGTTCCTATTGACGCAATAAACCAACTAAGTGAGTGATTTCTGGCAGGATTAGTTTTTCCATTGCCAAGCGCACGGCGTTGCTGGAACCAGGTAGAGAAAAGATGAGTTTACTTTGATAAATACCAGCAACAGCGCGAGATGCGATCGCCCGCGAACCAATTTCTTGATAGCTTAAAAATCGAAACAACTCACCAAACCCAGGCAAAGTCTTTTCTAGCAATTTTTCTATCGCATCGTAGGTAGTATCTCTCGGCGCGATGCCAGTACCGCCATTAAAAATCACAGCATCCAAATTGGAAGTTTTACCCAGTAGTTCTAACTGCCCTTGAATTTGGGTTGGTTCATCTTTAATAATCGTATAGGCTCCAACTGCATGATTGGCATCACGGAGTAATTGCTGAATTAATTGACCACTTTTATCTGTTTCTTGGGAACGTGTATCGCTAACGGTAACAACAGCACAAGTTACCGTTATCCCGGATTGATCGGGGTGAGGTTGGTGAATCGCAGTCATTAGTCATTTGTCCTTTGTCATTTGGCATGTGTTGTTTGTTGGTTGTTGTTTGTTCCAATCAACCATCAATTACTGTATGGGCGGGTTTAGCTTTTAGGACTTACGCACTGTACAAATTTCTTATCTTGTGACTTAACGAAAATACGTCGTTTCAGGCTTTTATCAATCATCCTTTGATAAATAGCGATCACCTAAACAGTGTCGAAAAATCAAGGTTTAATGCCTGAAAACCATACTTCATATTTGGTATTTTCTGTCAATGCGTAAGTCCTAGCTTTGATACTTGTGGGCTTAAATGACGGGATATTTTATAGAAACCCGCCCCTACTAACCACTAACCACTAACCACTAACTATTAACCAATGACCAATGACTCATTAAGATTTATTGAATCCCAAGCCATTTTCTTCTGCATAGCGCTGCATAAATCGCATAAAGCGATCCCATTCATCCTTGGATTTCATCAGGTAAACTGCTTCCAACGCTTCTGGTTTACCGTTGATAAATCTACCTTTGACTTCGCGGGTGATTATTTCCCCTTCTTCATCAATCATGTACATGCCAGTGATGTCTTCGGTATTGCCAACATCCAATGCTTTTGGATTTTGAAAAATAAACGTTGCAGTGCCACTTTCACCACTGCGCGATCGCGTCAAGCGCACTTCTGGAATTACTTCTTCGTCGATACCCCTTGAAAACTGGATTTTTGCCATTTTGAGTGTATTTAAAGTTTTGTGATGCTTAAATTAATATTCTCTCACCATTTAGCACCAATAAGTCTAGATTATGGCTAGATTTTTTACCTACGTGTAAACACTTAGCTTGCTTCTTTTTCTAGTAGTAAAGTCACGGGGCCATCATTTTCGATTGAAACTTGCATCAGCGCTCCAAATTTACCAGTTTCCACTTTTAAACCACTCTCACGTAACTTAGCAACAAAACGGTTATATAAATCTTCGGCTGTTTGAGGGGCTGCTGAACGGTCAAAAGAAGGACGGCGACCTTTGCGACAGTTGCCGTAAAGCGTGAACTGGCTTACTACCAGCAACTCACCGCCAAATTCTTGTACAGATTTTTGCCACCTGTCGCCACCTTCTTGATCGGGAAACAGCCGCAATTCCAAACATTTACGTACCATCCAGTCAAGTTCGGCATCAGTATCTGTCTCAGCAATACCTACGAGTAAGTTTAGTCCTCGTCCAATTTTGCCGACAATTTCACCGTTCACTGTGACTTGAGATGATTTAACCCGTTGGACAACAATACGCATAAATAATTATGAATTATGAATTATGAATTATAAACTTTTCATAATTCATAATTCAGCATTCATCATTTTCCAAATCCTTTGCCACGAGAAGTGGAAGGAATACACAGGCAGTTTTCTAGTTGTTCTCGCAATTGTTCGCGATCTAAATTTTGCCCAATCAGCACCAACTGATTTTTCTTCTCACCTTTCCACTCATCATCATCCAAAGTAAAGCGCTTACCGCAAAGGTGGAAAATATGCCGTTTGGGACTTTCATCAAACCACATAATTCCCTTGGCACGGAAAATGTTATCAGGGAGTTGGTTATCTAAGAAATACTGAAATTTCCTGATTGCAAAAGGTTTATCACTTTCAAAAGATAGTGAGGTAAAGCCATCATTTTCTAGGTGATCGGAATGATGATGGTGATGGTGTTCATGGTCATGGTCGTGGTCATGATCGTGATGGTCATGACCGCATTCAGAGTGGTCATGATTGTCGTCATGGTCATGATGGTGATGTTCACGATCATGCGCTTCGACAGTATCAAAATATTTGTCTGATTCAAACAGACCAACGCTAAGAATTAAAGGTAATGGCACTTGTGCCTGCTTGGTGCGAATAATTCTCGCTCCTTCCTTAACTTCCCTAATTTTGGTTTCCAAAGTTTGCAATTCTTCCTCAGAAACTAAATCTGTCTTATTCAGCAGAATTACATCGCCATAGGCAATTTGACTGTAAGCAGCCTGAGAATTAAATAAATCCAGGCTGTAATTTGCCGCATCTACAACAGTAATAATTGAATCTAAACGAGTTAAATCTCGCAATTCCGTGCCAAGAAATGTGAGAGCAACTGGTAGCGGGTCTGCAAGCCCAGTTGTTTCTACAACTAGATAATCGATATTTTCTTGGCGTTCTAAAACTTTGTAAACGGCATCAACCAAATCATTATTAATGGTGCAGCAGATACAACCGTTACTTAACTCCACCATATTATTATCGTCAGCAGAGATAATTAACTCGTTATCGATGCCAATTTCACCAAATTCATTTACTAAAACAGCGGTTTTCAAACCCTGCTGATTGGTCAGGATATGATTGAGTAAAGTTGTCTTTCCACTACCGAGAAAACCAGTAATAATTGTTACTGGGAGTCCTTGTTTTGCGGCATCCATTGAATGAGATTCAGAGGTAACTGCTTGCATAGCACTGCTATCAAAAAAGTCAATTTAGAAATGTAGCGCAGAGAGTCCATAAAACACTAGCATAGGGATGCTGGATAAACGTCCCAGCTGCTTTAACCTATTATTGCGTATCTGATTAAGTATTACTGTGTTATGACCCTAACCGTTTACAATACCCTCACTCGTCGCCAAGAACCGTTGGAAACAATCGAACCAGGAAAAGTTAAGATGTATTGCTGCGGCGTGACGGTATATGACTACTGCCATTTGGGTCATGCCCGTTCATACATTGTTTGGGACTCCATACGTCGTTACCTGCAATGGCGCGGTTATCAGGTGCGCTACATACAGAATTTTACTGATATTGACGACAAGATCCTCAACCGTGCGAGAGAACTAGGTACAACGATGGAAGCAGTGGCAAATCGCTTCATCGATGCTTATTTTGAAGATATCCGGCGCTTAAACGTCATGGATGCTGATGAATATCCCCGGGCAACGGAACATATCCCAGAAATCCAGGCAATGATTAAAGCCTTAGAAGCAAAAGATTACGCCTACGCTGCTGGTGGTGATGTCTATTACAGAGTGGAGCGTTTCCCCACTTACGGCAAGTTATCGGGACGAGATCTGGAACAAATGCAGGCAGGTGCTAGCGGTAGGGTAGACCTAGAAAATTCGGAAGGTAGAAAACAACACCCCTTTGACTTTGCCCTATGGAAAGCTGCTAAACCAGGAGAACCTGCTTGGGACTCACCTTGGGGTAAAGGTCGTCCGGGGTGGCATATTGAATGTTCGGCGATGATTCGATCGCAACTTGGTGAAACAATTGATATTCATAGTGGCGGCGGAGATTTGATATTTCCCCATCACGAGAATGAAATTGCCCAATCGGAAGCCGCCATCAAAAAGCCGTTGGCACGCTACTGGATGCATAACGGCATGGTAATGGTAGATGGTAAGAAAATGTCCAAGTCCTTGGGTAACTTTACTACCATTCGCGAACTGTTGGCTCGCCCAGTCGATCCGATGGCAGTGCGGTACTTTGTACTGCAAGCCCATTATCGCAAACCACTTGATTTTACAGATGAAGCGATCGCCACTGCTTCCGGTAGCTGGAAAACCCTTAAAGAAGGATTACTCTTTGGCTATCAGCACGGCGAAAAACTTGGTTTCACCAATAACGGAAATCAGCTAGATCAAGAAATCATCAAACGATTTGAAGAATCGGGAGACGATGACTTTAACTTTTCTGTTAGCTTAGCAGTGCTATTTGAATTAGCCAAAGAACTGCGCCGCGAGGGAAATCTCCTAGTGCATGAAGGCAAAACCGAAACGCCACCAGAAGAGTTATTCAAACAATGGCAGACTCTCGTCACGTTGGCAAGAGTTTTAGGTTTGGAAGCCACGGTTGAAGAGGAAGTGTCCCAGGGTGGTATCACTGATGCGGAAATTGAGGAGTTAATTCAAAAACGGCAAGAAGCGAGAATAACTAGGAATTTTGCTGAAGCAGATCGCATCCGCAATGAATTGCAAACCCAAGGCATTACTTTAATAGATAGCCGTGAAGGTACTCGCTGGCATCGGAATTGAGGGCAAAAATCTTTGAGGAGCAATACCAATGTATAAAGCTCATCCTGATTTCATCCCGCCAGATAATGAAAACCAACTTATCTGGCGATATATGAATATTTCCAAGTTTTATCATCTGATCAAAACACAGACTTTGTATTTTTCTGCTGCTTGCCAATTTCAAGACCGATTTGAAGGGTCATATACGAAAAAACAATGGAATATGACTTGATGAAAATTAGAACTGAGCCTCAGAATTTAATCAGTTCTAGTGACCCCAGAGAAATTCGTGCCTTGGCTTTCGAGGGATTAAACGGTTGTTCCTTCATCCAATCACAACTATAAGTAAGACACAAGAGTAAGACAGAAGAAAGTTCTGTCGAGAGTGACAGACAGTGCAGGGGATTGTAGTGCACTATGACATTCTTCACCTGGACTCTGTTACCGTATTTTAAGGTTAGAATAATCAGGTCTTTAAGGACATCTAATCATCAACAGCCACATTGCCTCTGAATAACAGATAACATCATATATATATGAACGCTACACAAGAACTATTAAAAGAGAAATTACAGCAGGCTTTGGTTGCAGCCTTTGGCGCTGACTGCGCCGATGTAGATCCGATGTTGGTGACTGCAAGCAATCCTAAATTTGGTGATTATCAAGCGAATGTGGCTTTATCTTTAGCTAAACGTTTAGGACAACAGCCACGAGCGATCGCTCAAGCCATTGTCGATAAACTGGATGTATCGGAAATCTGCAAACCACCGGAAGTGGCTGGCCCTGGCTTTATCAATCTCAAATTGACAACAGAATACTTGGAAACACAACTCGCTGCCATGCAAGCAGATTCCAGATTGGGAGTTGCTAAAGCAAAAACCCCAAAGCGCGAGATTGTAGATTTTTCCAGTCCGAACATCGCCAAAGAAATGCACGTCGGACACTTGCGTTCCACAATCATCGGCGATAGCATCGCCCGGATTTTAGAATTTCGGGGTCATGATCTACTGCGCTTGAATCACGTTGGTGATTGGGGGACGCAGTTTGGAATGTTAATTGCCTATCTGCGGGAAGTTTACCCAGAAGCCCTCACGACTGCAAATGCTTTAGATATAGGCGATTTAGTCAGCTTTTATCGCCAAGCCAAAAAGCGGTTTGATGAAGATGAAGCTTTTCAAGAGACTGCACGGAAAGAAGTCGTGAGATTACAAGCAGGTGCAGAAGACACACTCCATGCTTGGAAACTGTTGTGCGAACAGTCAAGGGCAGAATTTCAAGAAATTTACGACTTACTAGATATTAAACTGCAAGAGCGTGGCGAATCTTTCTACAACCCCTTATTACCAAAAGTTGTAGAAGATTTAGAACAGACTGGGTTGCTAGTAGAAAACCAAGGAGCAAAATGCGTTTTCTTGGAAGGCTTTACTAACAAAGAAGGTGAACCACTGCCCCTGATTGTGCAAAAATCTGATGGGGGTTATAACTACGCCACTACAGACTTAGCCGCCATACGCTACCGGATTCAAGAAGACCACGCCAAAAGAATAATTTATGTTACAGATGCTGGACAAGCAAATCACTTTGCCCAGGTGTTTCAGGTAGCACGCAAGGCGGGGTGGGTTCCCGATGATGTGGAATTCGTCCACGTTCCCTTTGGTTTGGTGCTGGGTGAAGATGGCAAGAAATTCAAAACCCGTTCTGGGGATACAGTGCGGTTGCGGGATTTGCTGGATGAAGCGATCGCCCGTGCGCGTGCAGACTTAGAAACCAGATTACAAGAAGAAGGGCGGGAAGAAACTGAACAGTTCAAAGCCCATGTTGCGAAAGTAGTTGGCATTAGTGCGGTAAAGTACGCCGATCTCAGTCAGAATCGCACCAGCAACTATATCTTCAGCTACGACAAAATGCTATCGCTCAAAGGCAACACCGCACCCTACATGCTGTACGCTTACGTCCGAACACAAGGAATTAGTCGGGAAGGTAACATTGATTTTGGACAGTTGGGAGCAGATGCCAAAATTCTACTACGTGAAGACACAGAATTAACCTTGGCAAAGCATTTGTTACAGTTGGACGAAATCATCGGTGATGTTGAGCAAGATTTACTGCCAAATCGGTTATGCGAATACTTATATCAACTGAGTGATAAGTTTAATAAGTTCTATGAAAACTGCCCTGTTCTCAAATCTGAGGAACCAGTGCGGACATCGCGGCTGGCGCTGTGTTATTTAACAGCTAGAACCCTCAAGCTGGGGCTGTCTTTGCTAGGTATTCAGGTTTTAGAAAGAATGTAAATAAAACCTAGAAGTTTACTTGGTGTCTTGGTGTCTTGGTGGTTATACGTCGAGCGTTGTTTTATGTGCGGTTGCTATCTCAACGCCTATATGCAAAGCTTTGCGCCCCTACTAACCACCAACAACCAACAAATCAGTGAACAGGACAAGATGCAGATGGCAACCACTGATTGTGAGGAGTCACTACAGGAGCTTGTGTGACTAATTGGATATCGCCATTAGCATCAACTATCCAACCAGAGGCTTCGACAATGGGAGCGCTAGCAGTAGCTACCTTTGTTGGTTGTAGTTGCATTTGTGCTTGAGTAGGTTTGCCTCGGCTTCTTACCCACTCTGCCAGCGTCGCGGTATCTTGTAGCAATTCTGTGGCACTCAAGGGTAAACCGCCGCGCCCCGTAACAACAAATGAACTCTGACGTTGTGGACTTCCGGGAATGCAAGCGGTGGAAATTTGTTGGGTTGGGTCAACTATATTAGTAGGCAGTTCGATTAATCCACTACTCGGATCTACGTTTGGCGTGTTGAATATAACTCTTCCTGAGGCAACAATATCACTTTCTGATGTTTGCTGCTGTCGAAATTGAGTTCCAAAAATGCCGTCAGAACGGATAGTTATATTTCCGCCTCTGCCTGTGAAAGCATTGGTAAGGATGTCGCTATTTTCTGAGGGTACGGCGACAATAAAACCAACATCAGCAATAAAATTACCACCACTACCACCAGTTTTGGCTGTGCCTGAAACAGCAGATATCTCACTGTTGCGGCGTAACAACAGTAAATCTCGCACTTTCAGCAAAATATTTCCTTCGGTACCCGCTGCTGAGTTAGCTGTTAGTTTTCCTTGGTTATCCAAGCGAATGGAGCGAGATGTAACTTTTAGGTTGCCTGCGTCTCCTGCTCCTTGATTACTCACTGTCACAAGAGCGCCATCTTTGATGATTAATTGATCGGTGTCGATTGTCACGTCTCCAGATGCTCCAGTTGGCGATGGCGGCAGTCCAAAAATCTGGAGAGCAAATTCATTTTCAATATTAGCACCAGCACTAATCAGACTAGGAATAGAAGTCCCAGGCAATTTGCCACTTACCTCTACAGATTTAGAAGCGTTGATAGCAATATTTCCAGTTGAGCCACTCGTTGTGGTCAAAGAATCTATTCTGCCTCCATCCCGAATTGCCAATTTGCCTGTGTTGATAGTTATGTCGCCAACATCTCCAGTGTTGAAAGTCGAAACACCTAAAAAGCTCACTGGGGATTGGAATGGCCCTGCTCCGCTAACTTCTACTGAATCAGAGGCATCTATAGTTACATTACCACCTGGTGCATTCGTAAAAGTAGCAGTGGATATGCTTGACCCTCCTCGGACAGCTAGCTGTTGGGTTGAAATTGCAATGTCTCCTCCCTTGCCACCTCCGATAGTGACTGGGGAAGATACAGAAATTAGTCCTGCTGCGATCGTTCCGCCTATTTCCGATGTGATACCACCTTTATTGTCTAGGAAAATAGATCGAGCATTGATCCTCACGTTCCCTGAAGTTCCTGAACCATCACTTCTTGTAGAGACTAAAGCACCATCTGTGATTTTTAACTGACCCGTGTTAATTGTCACATCTCCAGAAGACCCACTTGGCACGGGGGGCAATCCAAAAAGCCGGCGGGCAAATTCATTCTCAATAGTGGCACCAGCACTGATCAAACTGGGTTCATCAGTTCCAAGTATTTTACCACTCACATCTACAGATTCAGAAGCATTGATAGCAATACTTCCTGCTAAGCCACTCGCTAAGGTGGAAGAATCAATTCTGCCTCCATCTTGAACTATCAGTTTTGGTGTATTGATAGTCAAGTTACCACCATTTCCATCATTGAGCGTCGAAACACCGATCAGGCTTCCTACCGACTGGCTTAGTTCTGCACCGATGACTTCTACAGATTCGGTTGCATTGACGGCAACATCTCCACTAGAGCCTTTCCCAAATGTACCAGCGCCTAGCCTCGATCCATTGAGAACCCTTAACTGCCCAGTGGAAATGTTGACATTTCCTGACTTTCCAGAACCAAAGGTAGAACTACCAATAAAACTAAGCGCTCTCGGATTAAAAGGCACAAATCCGTCTACTTGCACAAAATCCGAGACATCCACATTGACATTACCACCTGCTGCATTCGTAAAGGTAGCAGTGGAAATACCTGCCCCTTTCTGAACAATAAACTGTTGGGCTGAAATAGCAATGTCCCCTCCCTTAACAGCTCCCACAGTGAAGGGAGAAAAGACAGAAATCTTTCCGCCTACGAAGGTTCCCCCCAATTCAGATGTGATGGCAGCGCCACCATCGAGAAAAACAGAACGAGCGTTAATTCTAATATTTCCGGAAATTCCTGACCCATTATTGCTTGTCGTCACTAGAGCGCCATCTGTTACCTTTAACTGACCAGTATTAATTGTCACGTCTCCAGAGGCTCCGCTGGGTACAGGAGGCAAGCCAAAAAGCTGTTGTAAGCTTTGATCTACCAGGTTAGCAGAGGAGGAGACTAGACTAGGATTTACAGAGCCTGGTACTGTACCTTTTATTTCCACGAACTCAGGGACGTTGATGGTAACATTGCCAGCTGCACCACTTGCAAAGGCAGAAGCACCAACTCTTCCCCCATCCTGAAGTGTTAATCTAGGTGTATTAACTGTCAAGTTGCCAGCATCTCCAGCATTGAATGCGGAAGCAAGAAAACCACTAGGTGGAAACAAGTTGGGTTCGACGCCAAGGATTTCTATAGAATCAGTAGCATTGACGCTGAGATTTCCTCCCTCCCCAGTTCCAAAAGAGGCAGAAGCAACGGTTCCTCCTCCAGTTGTGGTTAAACGCCCAGTGGATACTGTGTTATTACCTGAATCTCCAGGGCCAAAAGTGGCAGCAACGATAGAACTAGTAACGCTGGGATTAACTGCACTTGCTCCATTGACTTGTATCGAATCGAAGGCATTGATATTTACATTGCCGCCTGTTGCTGGGCTGAGGGTTTTGGCAACGATGGTTCCTCCTTCTTCCACGACTAATTGCTGGGTGGAAAGCTCAACATCTCCTCCCTTACCTGCTCCTACTGTTTCATTTGTCAGGCTGCTGCGGATTGTGCCATCGGCATTGGTTCCACTTACTTTTACAGACTCTCTGGTGTTGACTTTTATTGCTCCTGCCGATCGCAACCCTTGATTTTGAATCAAAACAAGTGAGCCATCGCGCACCGAAAGATTTCGTCCTTGTACTTGGATAAAGCCACCACTAACACCACTGGCATCTGCTAAGGCTTTTTGAGATAGCTCGATATCACCGAAACCAAGCACTTCTTCATAGCCGAAAGTCCAGCCACCGGAAGTAGGATTGAGACTAACTAAACCTCCAGCTACGCTGCCTAACTCAACCCGTCCTCTTTCTGCTGTCAGTGTACCTCCATCTAAGCTGATATTGCCCCCCACCAAGGCTAGGGTTTGACCTGGCTGCACCCGCAAACCCGTTGAACTGGCACTTCTAGTTACGGGCGAGAAGATGGGACTGGCAACTGTGAAATCGTGTCCTGTACCTTGGACGCGAATCGCCGCTGGATTCTGTCCAAATTGCAAGCCGACTGGAACGCTGATTGTCAGCAAGGGGGCAGATTGAGATGTAGTAGCGCTGAACTCAAAGCCATCAGCAAATTTCAAGCTACTAGCAGTACTAGCAACAAAGGAACCGCCTATATCCAAACGCGCATTTTGACCAAAAAGAATCCCGTTGGGATTGATTAAAAATAAGTTGGCTATACCATTAGCACGAATCAACCCGTCAATGTTTGAGATTGATCCGCCCGTGACTCGACTAATTATGTTTTGAATATCCGCACTATTGTTAAAGAAAGCTGCGCTACCAGTCGGTAAAGAAAACTCGTTGAAACTGTGGAACAGGTTGTTACCCGCTCGGGTTCCACCATTGATATTCCAGGTGTTACCCTCTCGTGTGACAATAGAATTACTGGGTATAGTGTCATCAGAAGTAACCTGGGCGATCGCACAATTTGCAGAGAAAGTATAGATACCAACTATCCCCACCCCTAACTTTTGAAACCAGCCCCAAAAATTACTGAATTTAAACATGGCGATCGCTCTATTGCCGGTAGTATTTAGGTGCACTAAAGTAATAAATACTACTAATAATTAAAGGTACAACAGTGGTTAATGTTACAAGAATAGCTCTATACCAGTATAATTACTGAAGGCACAACTTGAAGCACCAACTAGGAACTAAGAGATACTAACATTAATCATCAGCATAGTAGCGTCTTTTTTCCAATTGTGCTGTCAGAGCGAGTATTTGGATGTTAGCGATTTAAGCTCAAGTTAGCTAAAGCTGCTGAGATATTGCACAATTCTCAACAAGAGCTAGGTTCAACCTGGCAGGTGAGGGTTTGGAGGTTCCGCCTTCCAACTATTGCAAACAATGCAAGATGCAAATTTGAACAGATTTTTAGAGACACGCTGTTTGAAGCATCTCTACACGATCTTTACTTTAGTTGAGCGCTAAAGTAAAGGTCATTCATGACTAAGCTAAAAAAATTTATATTTTTAATTGCTTATGCGTCCTCGCCAACAAATAACGGATATGTTCTCCACATTCGTGCAGTTGCAGGGAGACAGATTTAGTAAATGGTTAACTGACACCAGATTGCGTCTAAGTATTCAAAATTGTTTGCAACACTTCCCAGAAACTTATAATTCAGAAAACTTTTTGACTCTTTACTGGCACAAACACTGGCAAAACCAATCTACCAGTCTCGCCAAAATGCATTTGTCTGCTTATTTACAAGAACAGTTTTATTGGGCTGCACAAGCAACAGTTGCCAAGTTGACAAGCAGTCAGTACAGCTTGGCTGATTGCTTTCAACTTGCCAATGCTGAAGTCGAAAGCATCCTTAAAGAATTCAATCCTAATATCAGCAATAACTTAAAAGCCTATGCCAGCATGGCGATTCTCAGTCGGCTGAGAGATATTTTACGCCAACGCCGGGAAGCTGATTTTTGCACAGACTGGTCATTGTTACGCAAGGTAAGTAAAAAGCAACTATTAGCAGCTCTTAATCAGGCTGGATTATCACCAGTTTCCATTGCTCAATATCGCCTAGCCTGGACTTGTTTCAAACAACTGTATGTCCATAATCAGCCTGGAGGTACGGGTAAGTTAGCAGAACCCAGTCACCAAGTTTGGGAAGCGATCGCCAACCTCTACAATAGCGAACGACAAAGCCAACTAACTCAAGCTACCAAGCAATGCAACGCAGACACCATTAAACAATGGTTAACCCAGACAGCAATGAGTGTGCGTACCTATCTCTATCCGCCTGTTATTTCTCTGAATATTACTAAAGATGACACCAATATAATGCTTGATTTGCCAGATCCATCTTCTGATTCATTAATAGCTGAACTGATAGCCGAAGAGGACGCCCGCAATCGAGCAAACCAACAAAATCAAATAAATAACGTATTATCAAATGCTTTACAGCTTCTTGATGCACAATCTCAAGAATTACTAAAACTTTACTATCAACAGGGACAAACTCAGCTACAAATCGTACAACATTTGCGGCTGAGTCAACCAACAGTTTCCCGACGGCTGGTTAAAGCCAGAGAATCCTTGCTGGCAGCATTAATCAAATGGAGTCAAGAAACAGTGAATATTTCTGTGACTTCCAACCAAATTAAAGATCTGAGTACCGCTTTAGAAGAATGGCTGAAAAATCATTTAATCGTCAATTATGAGTTATGAATTGATTCAGGTTGTCAACATGACTTACCAGTTTGGTAATCCGAGAGAATGGTTGTTAGAAACCTCACCAACACTCCAAGCACAGTCTTGGCGGCAAAGCTTGATTTATGCTACGCCTGCCAGTCGTTGGTGCGCTTATATTAATCAAATTTGTCTCGATACCTTTTTGAATTGGACCAAAACTGAATATTTTCCCGAAGCTACTGTCTGGCCAAATGCCCATACCATGACAACTTTTTGGGAATTTGTAAATGGTACAGCAATTTTATTAAGAAATCAGCGAGTAGTTTTAATTCCCAGCGAAGCGATAGATGATAGCGAATTAGAAATACCTCAGGAATGGGTAGATATTCCTAACTGGGCACCAGACTATTATTTAGCAGTCCAAGTCAAACCAGATGGTGAATCGGTGCGAATTTGGGGTTACATAACCCATAAACAACTCAAATCTGTTGGTAGCTACGATCCAATAGACAGGACTTATTGCATAGACGCACATGATTTAACAAAAGACCTCAATGCTTTTTGTTTAAGTGTTCAATTTTGTACAGAAGAAGAGACTCAAGCTACAATAACTCCACTACCAGAACTATCAACAACTGTTGCCGAAAATCTCATATCAAGATTGAGTAATTCAACAGTTACTTTTCCTAGGCTGGCTATACCATTTACAACTTGGGCATCGCTACTTGCAAATGAACACTGGCGACAGCGCTTATACGAACAACGGCAGCAATCACGATCTGTCAAAGGGCAAGAGCCAGTGAATCTCAGCCGTTGGCTCAAAGGTATTTACGAGACTCCTTGGCAACCTATTGAAACTATTTTAGGTTCAAACTCAAAAAGTTTAGCCTTTAATTTTAGAAGTGTTGCTGGCTTAAGATCTGCCAGTGTCAGACGAGCCAAGCTGATTGATTTGGGAATGCAAATCAAGTCTCAGAAAGTGGTGCTACTAATTGCCTTGATACCTGAGAACGATAGACAAGTTAGTGTTCGCGTCCAACTACATCCACCTCTTGGAGAAATCTACTTACCTGCAAATATCAAGCTGGCTTTGCTTTTAGAATCAGGAGAGACGATTCAAGAAGTACAAGCTAGAGAACAAGATAACTATGTGCAATTGAAGCGCTTTGATGTAGAAGTGGGAGAATACTTTAATATCCAAATTGCCCTTGATGGTTATCAGATCGCAGAAAGTTTTGTGGTTTAGTAATTAGTTATTGGTTGGTGGTTGGTAGTTGTTTGGAACAAACAACAAACAACAAACAACAAACAACGAACAACAAAAGCAAAATGAGTAAATTAGTCGTTATCAGCTTGTTAGGAGGAGACTTAAATCGAGGATTCCCTGTAGTTACTGCTCAACTATGGGATGTGAATCAATCTTTCCCAATGAAATTCACAGGTAGTTTGCCAGCAGTACCTGAACTAGGCGAACTCTACAAAAGGTGGCGGTTACTGTATGAAGCCGTACATTATCGTTTGGGCAGCAATCATCGCATTAAAGTGCATTCCCAAGATATTACCAATATCTCTGTGCATGACTTTGATAATGTATGTCAAAAGCTAAAAGCAAGCATCAATGGGTGGTTGAATTCAGAGTCATTCCAAAATATTGAACGGCAGTTGCGGACTTTGCTCAGTCCTAATGACGAAATTCGAGTGATTTTTGAAACAAATGTTGCTTTACTGCATCGGCTACCTTGCCATTTGTGGAACTTTTTTGAGGATTATCCGAAAGCAGAATTAGCTTTAAGCAATCAGGAATATACGCCTCCTCAGATCATACGAAAATCTCCCACAAACAAAGTCAATATTTTAGCAATTCTGGGTAACAGCTTTGGTATTGACGTTGAGAAAGACCGCTCTTTGCTACAGAATTTGGCTGGTGCAGAAACTGAATTTCTGGTGGAACCAACACGTAGAGAAGTTGATGAACAACTATGGAATCACGATTGGGATATTCTGTTTTTTGCAGGACATAGCGTTAGTGTTGCTGATGGAGAAACTGGGCAAATTTACATCAATCAAGACGAAAGCTTAACAGTTTCGCAGTTAAAGAATGCGCTGAAAGCGGCAATTACACGGGGTTTAAAACTGGCTATTTTTAACTCCTGTGATGGAATTGGCTTAGCGCGAGATCTGGCTGATTTGAATATTCCGCAAATGATTGTGATGCGCGAAGGGGTACCAGATGTAGTAGCGCAGGAATTCTTGAAAAACTTTCTCCCCGCTTTTGCTGGTGGTAAGCCATTTTACCCAGCTGTGCGAGAAGCGCGGGAAAGACTCCAAGGACTAGAAAATGACTTTCCCTGTGCCAGTTGGTTGCCAGTTATCTGCCAAAATCCTACGACTATTCCAGTTGCTTGGCAAGAACTGTGCGGTAGAACCAGTGACACTAAGTCTGATTCCACGAAAAGCAAAATTTCGACTTTTCAGCATAACCTCCGGACTATACTGCTTAGTACTGCGATCGCCACAACTTCAGCTATCGGTTTGAGATACTTCGGAGTGTTTGAGAAAGCCGAATTACAAACCTTCGACCAAATGATGCTACTACGACCTCAGGAAGAACCAGATCCCAGATTGCTGATTGTGGAAATCACTGAGAAAGACATCCAATCTCGACGGGAAATCACTTTAGGTTCAAAATCAATCTCGGATAATACCCTAGCTCAGTTACTCAAGCAATTACAAAAGTATCAACCGCGAGTAATTGGAGTGGATATCTATCGAGACTCTGCCGATCCACAAGATCAGTCAAATTCGATAAATCTCGCCAGTGAACTTAGCAACGAGAATGTTGTTGTTGTCTGCAAAGGCAAGGATAGCACATACGACCCCCAAGGCGTTAAACCTCCAGAGGGAGTACCTGTAGAACGTCAGGGTTTTACTGATGCAATCCACGATCCAGATGGTATCGTTCGCCGCCAAATTCTAATGATGGCGCAGGAGCCTTCATCTCCTTGTGAAACACCTCACTCACTGAGTTTACAACTGGCTGCTCGTTATTTATTTTACGAAAACATAACACCAGAATTAACCGAAGATTATATAAAATTTGGCACTAAGGTCATCAAACGCTTGAAATCTGGTCGCAGTGGTGTTTATCAACAAGGAACGGATTTAGGAGGCTTTCAAATACTAATCAATTATCGTAATGCTTATTCTCCAAGAATTTCTCTTGCAGATGTGCTTAATGGTCAGATTAGCCCCGATTTAGTTAAAGATAAAATTATTCTCATAGGGGTTACTGCTAATAGTAGCAGTGATGCTTGGTCAACTCCCTACAGTGGAGGGCAGCAATATTACCAGAGAATACCAGGCGTTTTGATACAAGCCGAAATGACCAGCCAAATCTTGAGTGCTGCTTTAGACAAAAGACCCATTCTTTGGATTTTGCCTTACTGGGGTGATATTCTATGGATATTTGGGTGGTCCTTAGCAGCTAGTCTGATAGTTTGTCGCAATCGTTCATTCGTAAGTAAAAGCTGTATAATAATTGCTACGGTTTTCATCCTATACGGTGTGTGTTTAGTAAAAATTTTTGTACCAGGATTATGGGTTCCATTTATTCCCTCTGCCTTTGCTGTGGTTACAAGCAGTACTGTGATGTTACTTGCTGATAAAAAGATGAATGATAACTACTTAAATATACAGAACCGTAAATTTTCTTAAATAATACTTAAATCTTTGACTTTTTTTTAAATTACTTAACCTTGAAATCCTATTCTAGATTTATATCTAAAGCAGGGTGATCAAATTGCTTGTTCAACCAATGAAATGGATGCTGACTGCTGCTCTAGTTGTAAGCAGTGCCTTACAAGATCCAGCCAAGGGAATAGCCCAAACTAAAGTACCGGCAACTATTCAGCAACCCGTACAACCAACCAATAAACCTGCTTCACCCAAACAACAAACCTCTCGGCCTGTTTTTATTTGGCCAAAAACACCTCCAAGACTAACTACTGTATCTGGACGTAGAACAGGAATGGGTAGCCGCAATGATTGTCCTGCGGTTGGGACTGCATTAACTGCTTTAGTTCCTGTTCAAGAACAAGAGGTAGCAAGCAAACATATAAATACATCATCAATTCCTGTGGATGTCTGGGGATTAACTACCTCTGAACGACCGACGTTTTGGTTTTACATTCCCTACACTAACGCTAGCGGTGAATTTGTCTTACAAGATAAACAAGAGAACGATATATATAGAAATGCGATCGCCCTAGGAGCAAAACCAGGTGTGATCGGTGTTTCTCTTCCATCTACTGTCGCCTTACAAGAGGGTAAAACCTATCGTTGGTACTTTAAAGTAAATTGCGATCGCCAACAGACAGCAGCTGTTCCTGTCTATGTAGAAGGAGATATTCAAAGAATCAGTTTGCATCCCAGAATAGAACAGCAGTTAGCAGCAGCAACAAATCCCCGCCAAAAGATCGCAATTTATGCCGCTAATGGTATTTGGTTTGATGCTTTAACCATGCTGGCACAACAACGCCTTGCTCATCCCGATGATGCATCTGTTGTATCTGATTGGCAAATTTTACTGCGATCGGTCAGATTAGAGGATGTTGCTACGACTCCTCTGGTTAAATGAAAAAGATAAGTAGGTAGTTGGAAATAAAAGCAGCTATGTGTTTTGGAATATAAAAATACTGAAACCCTTACCAATGACAAATGACGACCCTTACGAGTTAGCTTTATTCGTGCCGATCTACTTAGTACAACATTGCATAAATTCATAGTGAAATTTTTGACCAAGACTCTGCGTTCCTCTGCGCTAACCTCTGCGTGCCTCTGCGTTTTAAATCGCTACCCTTTTACGCAAAGCTGTACTTAGATTGATTAGAAGTTAATTTTAATGCAAATCTGCATCCCAAACACCAATATAAATCTGATCTTCTTTGTTGCGTTGAATCACGCCTTTGACTCCACCAACACTAAATGAGTATTCGTTAGCTTGACGCTGATATACTCTTTGCAATCCTTGGTTAATTTCACCCGAAGCATTGCCCCCTAGCATTCCCTGCAATGTTGATTGCATCACCCCAGGCGAGACAGACTGAGCAAAAGATACTTCTGTTTGCCGTAGCACTCCTGATTTTCTGTCAAATAAATAACCAAGGTCAACACGATTTGGCTCTAATCGGTAAAGATAAGCGCGGGTGTTCCATAAACCTCTAGAAACCTTAGTAGGTTTGCCCAATGATGCTTTCACGGTATTTTCAGAAGTACCTGTAGGGAATCCAGGAACACTGCGACTAATGGTATTAGTTGCAACTTTTGGTTGATTTTCCTGCCGTGGAGGTGGAGAGGATACAGGAGGAACAGGAGTTTCTGGAGGTTGCGTCTGTTCTGGTGTGGGAACTACTGAGGGTTGAGAGTCTTCTGGCGGTGGTTCTACTGGTTCAAATGTTGATGGCTGTTGCGGTTCTGGTGTAGATGCAACTGGTGGTGGGGAAGAAACAGAAGTTTCTGGCTGCTGTTGTGGTGTAGGTGGTGCAATTGGGGCTGGGGGAGGCTGGGAAGCAACAGGCGTGTCGGTGGGTTCGGTAGTAGGAGTAACAGATGGTGATGTAGGAGTTGGATTTGCCGCGGTAGGTTCTTGTGTAATTTCTGGTACAGGCGATGTAGTAATAGTTGCTTCTGGTTGTGGCTGACGAATAATATTAGCGATCGCTATCCCACCAATCAAACCACCCACAACCAAACCACCAAAAATCAAAGCGGGTTTTTGCCAATTCCCAGAAGTGGAAGACGCAGGGATAAAAGCAGACTTTTGCGAAGAAGACAAAGGCTGAGTTTGCTGAATTTTTGCAGCACCAGGAGACAGAGCAACTGTAGATTGACTTGTCGAATATGATGGTGTCGGGGGAATAGTGCTAACAGATTGCAAGGCATGTAGCATTTTGCTAGCAGTAGAATAGCGATCGCTAGCTTGGGGTTTAATTGCTTGATTGAGTACCATTGCAAATTGTGACGACACCCCAGAAGCAAGATGCTGCCAAAGTATTTCCCCAGTTTGCGGGTTAGTTTGTAACTCGTGTGGCGGCTGGCCAGTCAGCAGATAAATAGCTGTCAAGCCCAAGCTGTAGATATCAGTAGCATAAACTGGGCGTCCTGCGGCTTGTTCGCTAGGCATATATCCTGGTGTACCAATCACTAATGATTGAGTGGGGTAGCCTGGGTAAGCGACTATAGAACGTATTGTTTCTTTAACTGCACCAAAATCAATTAAAACAGGCTTATTATTGACAGCACGAAGGATGATGTTATCAGGCTTAATATCTCGATGGATGATGCCTTTACTGTGAACATAATCCAAGACTGACAACAGACTCAATAAAATTTCCTTGACTGTATTTTCACCGAGTGGCCCTTGAGCTTCAACAATGTTTGTCAGAGTTTGACCTTGAATCCATTCTTGGACAAGGTAAAATTGCCCATGCTCAGAAAAATAGGCGTAGAGTTTGGGTATTTGGTCGCTACTTTCGCCAAGCAATTCCAAGATTGCCGCTTCTCGTTCAAACCGCTGTTGAATCATTCTGTAGGTTTGCGGGTCATTTGTCACTGGTTTGAGTTGCTTAATCACACAGCGACGACGAGAGGGCATGTGGGTATCTTCTGCTAAAAAAGTTTCGCCAAACCCACCAGCACCAAGTACCTGAATAACTTGATAACGATTGTTTAACTGCGTTATTGTCATGCCCAATTGCAAGCGAGCGTTGGAATGTCGGATAATTACCAAGATTTGCCAAAATATAAGCACAACAAAACAACCAACTTGGTTTTTCCGCAGAAAATTTGCCAAGTCCTTGCTGTGCTTTTGCTGTGCATTATTGCTAAACCATTTGCTTTAGCTGTAACTGTTTTAACTCACCAGGAGCAAATGCACCATTCTCTGTAATGATGGCTGTGATTAATTCTGCTGGGGTGACATCAAAAGCAGGATTATAAAATTCCACGCCTGCTGGTGTTAGGATGGTTTCACCAACTTGATATATTTCTGTTGGGTCACGCTCCTCAATCGGAATTTGACTGCCATCAGATAGGGAAAAATCAACAGTCGAAAGCGGTGCAGCCACAAAGAAAGGAATATGATGTGCTTTAGATACAAGTGCTAAACTATACGTGCCAATTTTGTTAGCTGTATCTCCATTAGCAGCGATTCGATCAGCACCGACAATAACGGCATCAATCATACCCTGCTTCATGCAATGGGCAGCCATACTGTCAGTAATTAACGTAACTGGAATGCCTTCTTGGACACATTCCCAGGTAGTGAGTTTTGCACCTTGCAACCTTGGGCGGGTTTCGTCAGCAAATACCCGTGTCAACCGTCCTTCTCGCCAAGCGGAACGCACCACACCCAAAGCTGTACCATAACCTGCGGTTGCTAATGCCCCAGCGTTGCAATGAGTCAGTAAAGTCAGTTGTTCTGGGCGAGTAGGCAAAACTTTTAAGCCATGATCGCCGATTGCCTGACAGGTTTGTAAATCCTCCGCATTGATAGTTTGGGCAGTTTGAAACAGAGCTTTTTTGATGTCGCCTACACTGCCTAGCGTTTCATATGCTACCTTGATCATCCGAGATATCGCCCAAAATAAATTCACTGCCGTCGGACGAGTGCAACGCAACATATCCGCCACATTTTCCAAGTGATGCAAAAATTCATCGCGGTTGTTTGTGTGAATTTCCCTTGCCCCAAGATACATTCCATAAGCAGCAGCAACACCAATAGCAGGTGCACCTCTAACAATCATAGTTTTGATTGCTACTGCCATATCTTCACTGCGACTAATTTCGACAAATGCGTATTCACTCGGCAGGCGGGTTTGGTCAATGAGTGAAACTGAATCGTTGTGCCAAATAACAGGATAGACTTGGTTAGTTTGGGAAAACATGTTTTTTTAGAGTAATGGGAACCACCAAGACACAAAGTCAGAGAAAGGGGGAAAGGGAAAAGGTGAAAGGAGAAAGGATTAATAAAATCCCTTTACCCTTTAACCTTTCCCCTTTACCCTTTATTTGTGTCTTTGTGGTTAATTTTATTAGACTACTGCCGATCTTTGCTGACTAAAGAAAGCTTGCAAAATCTTTTCAGCAATCTGCGGACTTGTTAAGCCTAATTCTGCCTTGGATTCATTTGGTTGTGCATGTTCCACCAACACATCTGGCACGCCAATTCGCTTGATTGGAACCACAATATCAGCATCTAGCAAAGCTTCTGCCACTGCGGAACCAAAGCCACCCATGACGCAGCCTTCTTCCAATGTCACAACGCGCCCAATTGTCTGTGCTAATGGGAAGATCAATTCTGTATCTAAAGGCTTGGCAAAACGGGCATTAATCACAGTCGCTTCTATACCGTGTTCGCTGAGAATTTCTGCCGCTTGCAGGGCTGAATGCACCATAGTGCCGTAGCCTAACATTAACACGTCATCGCCGTGGCGGAGAATTTCTGCTTTGCCAATTTCCAGAGGTTCCCAACCTTCTTCCATTAAGGGGACGCCGTAGCCGTTACCACGGGGAAAACGCATAGCGATTGGCCCGGTGGTGTGGTTTACGCCAGTCACGATCATCCGCTGTAATTCGGCTTCGTCTTTGGGTGCCATCAGTACCATATTGGGAATACAGCGCAGATAGGCAATGTCGTACATACCTTGGTGGGTGGGGCCATCAGCACCGACAATTCCAGCCCGATCCATGCAGAAGAATACAGGCAAGTTTTGGATGCAGACATCGTGAATGATCTGGTCGTAGGCGCGTTGCAGGAAGGTAGAGTAGATAGCGACTACAGGACGCATACCTTCAGATGCAAGTCCAGCAGAGAGAGTGACGGCATGTTGTTCGGCAATACCCACATCGATATATTGATTGGGTAACTTGGCTTGGAGTTTGTCTAAGCCTGTTCCGGTTGCCATCGCGGCAGTAATACCGATGATTTTCGGGTTTTGTTCGGCGAGTTTGACTAAGGTGTGGGCAAAAACTTTACTGTAGCCAGGGGGTTTGGGTTTGTTAGAGGGAATTGCTTTACCTGTAGTCAAGTTGAAGGGAGTTTGGGCATGGTAGCCGACTTGGTCTTGTTCGGCAATTTCGTAGCCTTTGCCCTTCGTTGTTGCCACATGCACTAACACAGGCCCGGGGATTTGATGTGCCTGTTGGAAGGTAGCAATCAATTCTTCTAAATTATGCCCGTCTACTGGACCAATGTAAGTAAAGCCGAGTTCTTCAAAAACTGCACCCACTTTTGGTACAGCCAAGCGCTTCATCCCTTCTTTAATGCGTCCTAGTTCTGGAGAAAGAGATTCACCAACAAAAGGAATTTGCTTAACTTGTTCCTCAAAATTATCTTTGAGAAACTGCACCGGCCCGCTAAGGCGCATTTTGTTGAGGTAGCGGGGAATTGCCCCAACGTTAGGAGATATTGACATTTCGTTATCGTTGAGGACAACTAGTAAATTAGTTTTGGGTAGATGTCCGGCGTGATTGATGGCTTCTAATGCCATACCACCAGTCAGCGCCCCATCACCAATGATGGCTGCAACTTTAAATTTTTCCCCTTTGGCGTCTCGCGCTAAAGCCATACCCAAAGCTGCGGAGATGCTAGTAGAAGCGTGTCCTGCGCCGAAATGGTCAAATTTGCTTTCACAACGTTTGAGATAACCAGCAATTCCGTCTTTTTGCCGTAGGGTATCGAAGCGACTATAGCGTCCTGTAATGAGTTTATGAGGATACGCTTGATGTCCTACATCCCAAATAACTTTATCACGGTCTAAGTCTAGTGTTTGGTACAGCCCTAAGGTCAACTCTACAACACCTAACCCAGGTCCCAAATGTCCTCCGGTAGCAGCTACGGTTTGCAAATGCTTATCCCGGATCTGACGAGCTATTTGTTGCAGCTGTCGAATTGATAAACCATGCAACTGGTTGGGATGAGTAATTTCACTCAAATGCATACTATAGCATTTTCCTCTCTAAATCTTATATACTGATTCTCCCACGCTTGGGTGAACAGCTACTTTGAGAGTCACTCGCTTCGCTCCAATTAAAAATTCAAAATTCAAAATTCAAAATTGAAATCCCCACAATTAAAATTGGGGGATTGTACCCGAAATGAATTAAACATTTTTATTTCTTCTTAATTTTGCATTTTGAATTTTTAATTTTGAATTGTTTCGGTCATGTACAGATAACTTCGCTGAGGGCGGGGTTTCTCGGAGAATCTTGATGAATACATAAGTAGTTAAGTAAAATTAAATTCATTCACGGAGGCAGGGAAAGGGAAACGCTTAACAGGGAACAAGAAAACAATGTGTGTAATTAATTCTGTCTGAGTACATACTATGATTTTATGACTACGCAGATTCTGACAGAGAGACTTCTAATTTAAGACAGTTACCACCATTAACTTGCAACTGGTATTCCACTTTATCCATGAGGCGATTGATAATCAACCAACCATATCCACCTTCTTGTTTATCCGTGGGGCTAGGTGGTAAATAGTCAGACAATTCAAAACCTTCGCCACAGTCCCAAACTTCCAGGGCAACATCGCGGTCTTTCAGTTCCAAACGAATTAACACTGGCAAATAGGGCTGATTTTTGTGGGCATGACGCACAACGTTGGAATAGGCTTCTACTAAAGCCAATCGCAAACGACTTGATTGCCTTGACCAATCAACTGATTCTTTCATCTGGACTTCTAAGCATCCCAACAACCAGTTTTCCACGATGCTTAAAAACTTCAAGTCACTTGGTACATGAAGCTCGCTTTTCATTATTTACAAAACCTCCAGTGAAAGTATAGTTTGGTCATCTTCTTGAATGGGGTTATCTGCCTGGATTCGGGATAGCAAATGGTTGAGAGAAAGTGGTTGATCTTCCGCTTGCAAGAGTTGCCAAAGACCCTCTAGATTCAGCATAGAAAAATGATTGGGCTTGATGCCATTCTCGGTTGAATCGATATTTTTGCAAACCATTGCTTCAGTAATACCATCACTGGTTAGCAGTAAAGTATCTCCAGGAGCGAGAGACAATTGCCCGAAGGCTGCTTGCCACTTAGGCAAAATGCCAACGGGAATGCCACGTACTTTGAGGTAAATGGGATTATCAGGGGCAGTCTTGCTAGACCAAAGCAGGGGATATATGTGACCTGCATTTGCGTACACTAGCTCTCTAGTGGTAGGGGTATACCGAGCTAAGACCAGGGTAATAAAGCAATTATTACTAATTAAGTCATCACCTAGGGCGTGGTTGAGATTCTGAATGACTGTATTCGGCATGGCTGGTGTTTCTTGAGACAATTCGCGGCGCAATACCGAAATGGCACTAGCCATGAACAAAGCTGCTGGGACACCCTTACCGGAAACATCACCCACTGCTAACCACAAATCGCCTTTGGGATGAACAAACACTTCAAAAAAATCCCCTCCTACTTCGCGAGCAGGGTAACAACAAGCTTGCACCTTTGCATCCTTGATATTGGGCAAGCTTTGGCGCAGTAGGTTGTTTTGAATTTGGCGTGCAACCTCCAATTCAGTCCGGATTTGTTCTTGCTTTTCTTGAAGGCGCTGGTAGAGTTTGGCTTGGGAGAGGGCCAAGGCTGCTTGTTCAGCAACACCTGCTATTAGCTGGATATCTTCATCTCGCCAAGGGCGATCGCGTCCCCACTGGTAGAGTGCCAGAACAGCGAGTAGGTGCTGCTGATAGATTAGTGGTACAACCAGTTGGTAAAAGGGTGAACCCTCATGCGTGTATTGATAATGTTGATAATGATGAGTTTCTAGAACTTTTTCGATCAAAGGACTGGGATTAAACGAGCAACTAGAGAAAGAAGTTTTGGGATCTAAGTAGGAGAACTCATCTGCTGTCAACTGATTGCCTTCTACTGGTCTGAGCAAGCAATAACTGGTTTCAAAAGTTTGGCCAATTGTGGCAACAATTTTTTGCAACATACTGGAGTAGTCAAGAGACTCGCGAATTGCTGTTGTCACCGCATTAAATAAAGATTCCCGTCGCAGGGCGCGACGCAACTCCTGAGTACGTTTTTTGACGACCTGATATGTATCTGCTGCTTGCTCGACGATCGCCTTTAACCGATCGGGTTTCCAGGGTTTGGTGATGTATTTAAAGACCTGACCGGAGTTAATTGCATCCACCAAATCTTCAACATCAGTAAAACCAGTCAACAAAATGCGAATCGTATCGGGAAAGCGCTCCACCGTTAGACTGAGAAATTCAGTGCCATTCATCTCTGGCATTCTTTGATCAGAGATGATCACAGCCATCTCACCTTCTTTGTCTAAAATGTCAAGTGCACTTAAGGCGTGATTTGCTTTATATACTTGAAAATCTCGCCTAAAAGTGCGGTAGAGTAATTCTAAATTCTCCGGCTCATCATCTACCACCATTAATTTAAGTTTTTCTACATCTGTCTCAGTCATATTTGACTTCACTTTCCAGATACTTGAATGGCGAGATAGTATAACTTTTATTACACCTAATCGTCAGTTGAACAATAAAAAAACGTGATTTAAGAGAGTCCACTCATTTTTAACACATATTTTTTAGAACTTAGTAAATTTACTTATAATCGCTTGATGAAGTTCAAAACCCTCAAATCCAATCTAACCGACTAATCCAGAACGTAAAGCCCGAACCGCTGCTTGGGTACGGTCGTCTGCACAGAGTTTGTTCAAAATATTACGAACGTGAGTTTTGACTGTCCCGACCGTGATGTAAAGTCTGTCTGCAATCACAGCATTGCTACAACCTTCAACAATTAACTGCAATACTTCTAATTCCCTTTCTGTAAGGGTGTAAGGATCGATCATTTCTTCTTCATTCTCTACTTCAGCCTTTTCTGAAATTGGCACAGAGGGTTTAGTATCCTTCAGTGTTATTTCTGGCTTATGGGGATTTTGTTGCGCTTGTTGTAAGACAATGCGGGCGATCGCCGGATCTATCCAAGCATTGCCATTGTAGGTAACGCGTACGGCTTCCAGCAAATTATCAAACTTAATATCTTTCATGCAGTAGGAGTCTGCCCCGGCTGCAAAAGCTGCTAACACTGCTTCTTTGTTATCTCGCAGGGTCAATATTAATACCTTGGTTGCTGATTCATCTCCGCTAGTAATAGACTTTACCTCTCGTGTTAGTTCAATGCCATCTTTATCTGGTAGGCCAATATCTATAATCGCAATATCCGTTTGTATTGTTTTTAACAATTTCATGCCGTCAGCAGCATTAGCTGCTTCTCCCACCACTTCTATTTCTTCCTTTTGCTGAAGTGCTGTCTTGATACCTACACGGGTGAGATCGTGATCTTCTATTAATGCCACACGAATTTTACTCATGGTCGATTTCTACCCATTACACTCTATAACTGTAAAATTGAGTTTACTAAAAAGTCTCGGGAGATGTAGTTTAAAGATATATATAGTCTGTACTCATCTGTACTAAGCTAATTGGCATTTGGCGTTGCAACTAAAAAAAATATTTCAGAAGCAGGAACTAGGAACTCTTTCTATTCTGACTCATGGCTAGTTAATCTTAGCTCTGAAAAGCCACAAACAGGTGTAAATGCACCAGGCGTATCAGCTTCAGAAATCAAAAGTTCAAAGTTGCATAAAGCTGTAATAGCAATTATCCTGGTCGTGAGCAGAGCTGATAATTCAATGCGTGATAAAAACTTAGAAGTCGCTTTATCTATAAGTTTTTATACATGACACTTTTTACTTCTACTGGAACTCTCACGTATATTCTCAGTTTTTAGCTTAATTATAAGTATCTAATTAAACTATGCTTGTGATAAGTACACGTGTGGTGATAAGGTTTTAAATCTATTCATATAAACAGATTGTCTGTTTTTATAAAAAAAACATCAAATGTAATTTTTAATACATTATAAAAAATTCCTGTTTGAAAAAAAATTTGTTAAACTATCGTTACGATAGACTTTGGTGTGAGGCTACTTAAAAACAGGTTATGCTTAAACCGCCGAAAGTATTTTCCGTGCTGGGGCTGCCAGTTCATGTAATGACTGATTATCCAGGCTGGTTGCTAGAATGCTTGCGAGAGGGCATCGGAGGGCATGTAGTGACGCTCAATGCAGAAATGACCATGCAGGCAGAGCAGAATAAATCCCTAGCTCAGGCTATTAAAAATGCTGAGTTAGTGATTCCAGATGGAGCGGGAGTAGTTCTGTTTTTGCGGTGGCTGCGGCGGCAAAAAGTGCAACGCACTCCGGGAATTGAACTTGCAGAAACACTGCTACGAGAACTT
Source organism: Fischerella sp. (assembly GCF_013388695.1). Classification (NCBI taxonomy): domain Bacteria; kingdom Bacillati; phylum Cyanobacteriota; class Cyanophyceae; order Nostocales; family Hapalosiphonaceae; genus Fischerella; species Fischerella sp. The sequence continues at coordinate 5,580 of NZ_JACAEU010000113.1, read as the reverse complement.
GGACAAAAACAAACGGGCGCAAAAGTATTTTTCTATGGTGGAGCGCCTGGAGTGGCTGCCAAAGCGGGAGAATTTTGGCTTTCTCAAAGCCCAAATTTGTTCATAGCAGGTACTCATTCTGGCTTCCATTCCCAAGCAGAAGAAGAACAATTGCGACAAACTCTTGCCCAGCTGCAACCACAAGTAATTTTTGTTGGCTTGGGTGTACCGCGTCAAGAATTATGGATTGCTCAAAATCGCCATTTGTGTCCCCAAGCAATTTGGATCGGCGTTGGTGGTAGTTTTGATATCTGGTCAGGGACGAAAAGTAGGGCTCCAGCTTGGTTGGGAAACAACCATTTGGAATGGCTATATCGGCTATACAAAGAACCTTGGCGTTGGCGGCGAATGTTGGCTTTACCCAAGTTTGCTCTCAAATCCTTAGTTTATGGTATGACCGTTAAAGAAGCGATCACTCAGCAAGTACCGTGATTTGTTGGTGGTTCGTTATCACAAAATTTTTAAGCGTGGATCTGAGATTCCTGGGTATTACCTGGGAATCTTAATTTTATACATGTTTAATTGTGGGTGTGAAGAAACAGCAATGCCAGCAGTATTATCACCGAAAGCAGCGACTGACGAAACTGACAAATCTATTCATCTTCAAGACAGTGATACTCAACCGGAGAATGTTAGTACACTGATGGTGCAATTGCACTCAGCAGCAAAAACATATCTCAACGGACATAACGCCCTGTTGGATGTAAATCTTGAGATCAAACAGGGAGAATTTCTGTTTATCACAGGGCCAAGTGGTTCTGGTAAATCTACGCTTTTGAAACTGTTGTATGGCCAAGAGTTACCAACCCAGGGAGAAGTGATAGTTGATGGATGTAATGTAGCAACTTTACGGGGCGATCGCTTGTCTTTATTCCGACGGCGCATTGGTATTGTATTTCAAGACTACAAACTGATTCCCCAACGAACAGTGGCAGAAAATGTAACAGTTGTGCTGCAAGCGCAAGGATATACCCGCAAGGAAATTCAACGACGTTTGGAACCAACTTTGAAGTTAGTAGGTTTGTTTGCCAAAGCTAACTGCTTTCCCGAACAACTTTCTGGAGGAGAACAACAACGGGTGAGTATTGCACGGGCGATCGTTGCAACCCCACCACTGCTTTTAGCTGATGAACCAACCGGAAATCTCGATCCAGATAATTCCTGGCAAGTAATGCAGATTCTTCAGAAGTTAAATTCTTTTGGTGCGACAGTAATTGTTACTACTCACGATGAGCAGTTAGTGCGACGATGCAACCATCGTGTAGTGCAAGTCCGCAATGGAAGATTGTATGAAATTAGTGCTTAATCCTTGTTGTTTGTTGTTTGTTAGTTGAAACAACAACCAACAAACAACCACCAACTAATAACTAACAACTAACCCGATTTTTTACCTTCGCTGAGGCTGGTATTCTAATTGCTGTGGCACTAGGTAAAAGCACTTGCGCTCGTTCCAAAGCTTGCAAACTTTGAAAAACAGCCTCTCTTATTGCGCCTTCCTCTTCTTGGCGAAGAAGAAGGCGCAAGCAATCGTTAACACTTTGCTGCTCACAAGCATCTACTCGATTACGGATAATTAATTTGGTAATTTGCCGAACGGCAATTAAACGTTTGAGGGGATCTGTTGCTGTTAAATTAACGAGCAACTCATCTAACTGGTTTTCCTCTCGACTTCCATAAAAGTTGACTATTTGCCATACCAGTAAAATAAATGTCAATAACGTCCCTAAACCTAGCAGAGTCAAACCAGCAGCAAGCCAATGACTGTTGGAATCTAACCAGATAGCAAATGTCATATACGTGCTAACGCAAGCAATGCCGCCACTAGTGACTGCTAAAGCTAAGCGCCGGTTGGGACTGTTTAAAAATTTTCGGATTTCAGACCAGCGTAAACGCCAGTTCCATGCTTGCATTGAATAAACTAATATCATGACCCCAACACCTACACTGCTAGCTAATAGCAGTTGCCAGTTCCACAACAGCATGGCAACCACTATTGTCAGGAATCCAAGAACGCTTCCTGGTTCTCGGAAACGTTCGAGAACTCTCTTTTTTGTGACTCCTGACTTGAACTCTGGAGGCAGCCAGTTGAGGATCTGGTTAACTAATTGCTGCCAAGAAGACGAAGCCTGTGCCACGGTATTTACCTACTTTATGTGTGAAACAGTTTAATGTAATAAATGCTACGCCCTGATTAAGGGTGTGATGAATAAGTAATAACCTCTACCACCATAAATGAAGTAGAGGTTGTGACACCGATTTTATCACCGAGTTTTTACAGTTTTAAGCTAAAAACAGAAACTAAAGCCATCAATAGTGAATTGACCATCAAAAGCGCAGAAAGTGACCCTATGGATGTCACTCGCTTTTACAGATAGTAAGGTATTGGGAGGTACGGCAGAATCAGAATTGGCAAGATTGGCTCCTGATAGCACTGTTTGCGCTAGTAGTTGGCGATCGCGGTTATATGCAGAAAGCACTAACCGCTGTGAACTTGTGATAAAAGCACTCACAAATTGAACTGGACGCAGGAAAGTAACTTCTAAATATCCGCTTTTTGGCGCTGCCATCAACACTACCTGGCCAGAGTGGGTAGGAAATGCCGGGTTTGAAGGTTGTATTGCAATACAATTATCAAAAATTACGTCCCATTGTTCATACTGGCGCTTTACTACTTCAAAGCATTTTAAATTTTCCAAATTTAAATAAATACAGTTAGGTATAGCAACCTTTTCGGAGCTACCAGCAGCTGCCTGCATTTGACTCTGGAAGGTGGAATCTATAGTTTGATTTTGGATATCAAAGTGACCCAGCGTAAATTGACGGTCTTCAAACTTTGGTCTTTGATTTGATTGAAGACAAGCCTGTTTTCCCATGACACCCCGCTTAAGCATTTTCTATGAAATAATCAGATCGCTAATTATAGGGAGAGTGATTTCTTCCGTAGAGCTGCATTAGATACTAGGTTTAAAAGCTAGTCGATCGGTGAGCAGCATTCAGCAGAACTAATGTTAATAACTATTTTTGATTAGGTTTAGGAGCTTTATTGATGCTCAATACTATCAGTATTATTTCTGATAGAGTAACATAAATAAAGATTGAGGGTCTTACCCCTCGGTAATAGTAGCTACTAATAGAAACATTGGAATCATAGTATTTGTAAGCAACAATATCTGGAAAACTAGAAAAAAAATCACTGAATCTTTACAAGCTAGGCAGTACTTTTACATCTACTTCACCAGAAGCACCGATTACGCAAAATTGTTTTGAATCTGTCTTTGGAGGCAGGTAGGGAGATGGGGAGAGTGGGAGAGTGGGAGAGTGGGAGATGGGGAGAGTGGGAGAATAACCACTAACTACTAACCACTAACCACTAACTAATGACCAATGACCAATGACTATTGACCATTGACTCTTGACAAAAAAACTTATGTTTCAGCCACTAGGATTTGAACAACGCTCTGTGACTACCTCACTAGGTAGAATGGCTTATTATACTGCTGTTGGCTCACCTTGGCAGGAAGAAATGACTGCTAGCCGGGACTTGGAAACTTTAGTGTTCCTGCACGGGTTTGGTGGTGGATCTTCCGCATATGAGTGGTCGAAAGTTTACCCAGCATTTGCCGCCGAATATCGAATTTTGGCACCGGACTTGATTGGTTGGGGTAGATCGGAACATCCGGCACGAAATTACAAAATAGAGGATTATTTGACGACGATCCGCGAGTTTTTGCAACAAACTTGTGATGGGCCGGTGAGAGTAATTGCCTCTTCTTTGACAGCGGCGTTTACTATTCGAGTGGCGATCGCTCATCCAGAATTATTCAAGTCTTTGATTCTCACGACATCTGCCGGACTTGCCGACTTTGGACAAGATTATTCCCGCACTTTTATTGCTCAGCTGATCAGTATTCCCGTTCTCGACCGGATACTTTACAGTGCTGGAGTTGCTACCGAAGGGGGTATTCGCAGCTTTTTAGATCAACGACAATTTGCCCAGCCTAATCGGGTGTACGAGGAAATTGTCCAAGCTTACTTAGAATCTGCCAAGCAGCCCAATGCCGAATATGCAGCCCTATCTTTTGTACGTGGTGATTTAAGTTTTGATTTGTCACTGTACATTCAACAACTAACAACTCCCACTGCGATTATTTGGGGACAAAAATCACAATTTACCAGTCCAGAAATTGGTCGTCGTCTTGCTCAGTTGAATCCACAAGCGATTAGATTTTTTCAAGAATTAGAAGATGTGGGATTGACACCACAGTTGGAATTACCAGCAGTGACAATTGGTTTGATCCGAAAATTTTTACCATTGCTAAGTGAATCGCCAACAGCAGTTACTTACTAATAATAAAAGTTAGTTTTAACTGATATCTTTCACCTTTCTCAGTAAGAGCCAAAGGCTCTAATTTTTGTTACCAGGTTGAACCTGGTAACGATGCTCAGGTAAGACAAGGGAGAGGGAGAAGACACCCTTTGGGATGTCAAAAGTACCAAGTCAAAAATCAAAATTATAATCTTTACTTTTGACTTTTGACTTGTTTTGTCCCCCTTGTCTGGAAACTATTTAAAACGCCAAAAACAACACTATTACTTGTCTTTTAACCGTATATCAATTACGCTGGCATTGAAGTTATAATTAAAGCCTTCTAATTCAAATGGCATGCCAATTTTAACTTTACTGTTACCTAGAACTGGCCCATTGTTAGTGACCTGTGCTTTGCCTTCTAAAGTCAATAACATATCAGTACTAAAACTGTTTGATTTTGGATCTGGTAATTCTTTAACCGTACCATCAGGTTGAGGAACAAGTGTAGTTCTAGGTAGTTTTTTAACGGATTTAATTGCAATTTGGCCGTAGGGTTGATTGCGGATAATCACGTTAGTTTTACCACCTTTTTGTAATCCTTGACTATATAAAATTTCAGGGTCACGTACGTTCAATCCCCGCACGACTAAATCTACTTCAATAGGTACTGTTTTAGTTCCAACTTGAGCTACAGAACCAGTCGTGCCAGGAAAGAAAAAGATGCCAAATATAACTAGCAGTATTACCAGTAAAGCACCGATATCAAGAATGTTGAATTTACCGAATAAGCGACCTTTGGAATCTACAATAGCCATAACTAAGTTTTCCTAAATCAAAACTGAGTAAGTAATTTTAACAGCACGGTCTAGTGAAAGATTGTTTTTTTTACTTTGTCGTAACTCGAAACAGCAATATTTTTCTATCCTGTGAGAAGCCACCCTTACGGGCGTCTACAGCATAGCTGCCTCCTGTCTTCCTCCTTTTTCCTTTGTTTGATCATGCGACAGTTTATCACGATCGCTGTTTTTAGTTGCCGTTGCGAAAAAAAAATCGGTTAAAACAGCCTTATAGTTATGTAAAATCGCTAAAATTTGCGTTAACGATTTCTAATGCAACTCAGGGTAAGAGCATCTCAATCAGGCTTGACACAAGGAATCAGAAGAATCTAAAGTGTTGCTAATGAAAAAACAATTGAGAACCTGAACCATATAATTGTTATCCATAGCAGTGCG